>CAYMNX010000156.1:0-8541 GCA_964391905.1 uncultured Rhizobiaceae bacterium | reverse complement strand
ACAAGCTGATCTCGACCCAGCCTTTCGGCGCCCATGTCTGGGTCCCGATCGACGACGAGACCACGATGAACTACAGCGTCGAATATTGGCCCGACCGGCCGCTCGAGGAGCAGGAGCTCGAGGATTCGAGGAATGGCGGATTCATTCATCCGCTGCTTTTGCCCGGCAGCGACCGCGCCATTCTCAACAAGGACAATGACTATCGGATCGACCGCGCGCTGCAGAAAAGCGGCAGATCCTATACCGGCATCTTCGGCCTCGGCATCCAGGATTGCGGCATTCAGGAATCGATGGGGCCGATCGCCGATCGCACCATCGAGCATCTGGGCGTCAGCGACACGACCATCATCAAGATCCGCCGCCTTCTATTGAAAACAGTGAAGGAGCTCGAAGCCGGCGTCACGCCGCCCGGCCTCGAGCCTAAAAGCTATCGCGTGCGCTCCGGCCGCTTCCTGCTCGCGCCGGGAAAGGCGCTCGAGGAAGCCGTGCACGATTTCGTGCGCATCAAGGAAGCGGTGCCGGCGAAATAATTCCGGGGCCGCCGCATGAGGGAAAGTGCGCCATGACCGCGCTCATCGGCAAAGCGATTCTGCGCAAAGAGGATCAGCGCCTTCTCACCGGCAAAGGCCGCTTCACCGACGATCTCCGCCTGCCCGGAGAGGTGCATGGCGTTTTCCTGCGCTCGCCCCATGCGCATGCGCGCATCTTGTCGGTCAAGACGAAAGCGGCGGCGCAGAGCGCCGGCGTGCTCGCGATCCTCACCGGGCGCGACTATGTCGCCGCGGGGCTGAAGCCGGTGCAGCACGCCCCCAATGGCGCCGATCATTTCGAGATCACCCGCCCGGCCTTCGGTCCCGAGACCATGCCGAGCGGCCCGCCGCCGCTGCAGCCGCCGCTCGCCATCGATCGCGTGCGCTTCATCGGCGAAGCCGTCGCCCTCGTCGTCGCGGACACGATCGATGCCGCGCGGGATGCCGCCGAGCGGATCGAGGTTGCTTACGAGCCGATGGACGCTGTCACCGAGGTGCGCGCGGCGCTGGCCGCCGATGCCCCGCGACTGTGGGAGGATCGGCCCGACAATCTTCTGGTCGCGGCGGATAATGGCGATGCGGCCGCGGTCGAGGCCGCTTTCGCCCGCGCCCATCGCATCGTGCGGCTCGAAAGCCTCAACCAGCGCGTCAGCGGCGTACCCATCGAGCCGCGCGTCGCGCTCGCGGAATACGACCCAACCGCCGATCGCTACACCATCCATTCGGTGAGCCAGGGCGTTCATCGCGTCAAATTCACGGCCGCCGGCTGCCTCGGCGTGCCGCCCGACAAAATTCGCGTCGTCACCGGCGATGTCGGCGGCGGCTTCGGCGTGCGCTCCTCGGCCTATCCCGAATATGCGCTGCTCGCTTGGGCCGCGCGGCGCGTCGGCCGGCCGGTCAAATGGACTGCGACGCGCGGCGAGGCTTTCCTCTCCGATTTCCAGGCGCGCGATGTTTTGGTGGAAGGCGCGCTCGCGCTCGATGAGAGCGGCAAGTTCATGGCGCTGAAGCTGCAATACACCGCCAATCTCGGCGCCTATCCCGTCTCCTTCGCGGTCCTCAACAACGTGACCCGCATGGCGGCGTGCGTTTACGATATTCCCGCGATCCATGTGAGCGTGACCGGCGTTGCGACCAACACCACGCCGATGTCGGTCTATCGCGGCGCGGGTCGGCCTGAATCGAATTTCATCATGGAACGGCTTGCCGATCTCGCCGCCGCCGAACTCGGGATCGAGCGCGCCGAGCTGCGCCGCCGCAATATCATCCGGTCCCTGCCCTATCAATCGCCGCTCGGCCATCGCTACGATACCGGCGCTTATGCCGAGAATATGGCGACGGCGCTGCGCCTCGTCGATTGGGAGGGCTTTGCCGCGCGCCGCGACGCCGCCACGGCGCAGGGTTTGCTGCGCGGCATCGGCATTGCCAATTATCTCGAGACGCCGACCGGCTTCGTCGATGAGCGCACCGATGTGACAGTCCTGCCCGAGGGGCGCGTGATCGCGGTCATCGGCACGCAGGCGACGGGCCAGGGCCATGAGACGAGCTTTGCGCAAGTGGTCGCCGACAAGCTGCAAATCCCGCTCGACCAGGTCGCGGTTCTCTTCGGCGACAGCGATGTTGCGGCGTCGGGCGGGGGAACGCATTCCGATCGCTCGATGCGGCTCGGCGGGACGATCCTCGTCCGCGCCTCGGAAGCGATCATCGAGCGCGGCAAGAAGCTCGCGGCCCATCGCCTCGAAGCCGCGGAGAGCGACATCGTTTTCGAGAACGGGCGCTTCGCCGTGATCGGCACCGATCGCTCGGTCGGCCTCTACGATGCGGCGGCGATCGGCCTCGATCCGATGACGCCCGAGACGCTGCGCGGCAATTTGGCCGCGACCGCGATCATCGACAAAAGGCTGCACGCCTATCCCAGCGGCGCCGCCGCTTGCGAGGTCGAGATCGATCCCGAGCTCGGCACGGTGCGTATCATCCGCTACGCGACCGTGGACGATGTCGGCCGCATCATCAATCCGATGATCGTCGAGGGCCAGATCCATGGCGGTGCCGCGCAGGGTATCGGGCAGGCGCTGATGGAGCGGATCGTCTTCGACGAAAGCGGCCAGCTCCTCACCGGCTCCTTCCTCGATTATGCCATGCCGCTCGCGAGCGACCTGCCCGCCTTCGCGGTCGCGCAGAACGGCATTCCGGCGACGAGCAATCCCCTGGGCGTCAAAGGCGCGGGCGAGGCCGGCGTCACGCCGGCGACCTCGGCCGTGATCAACGCCGTGGTCGATGCCTTGCGAGACTACGGCGTCACGCATATCGAGATGCCTGCCACTTCGGAAAGCATTTGGCGCGCGATTAGGCAGAAGCGCTTGAGCCGATAGCCCCTCTCCGCGCGAAGCGGGGAGAGGGAGAAGGGGCCCGCGCGAAGCGCGGGAGGGTGAGGTGTCTTACCGTGGCACGATCACGCCCGTCTTCGCGACCCACCTCATCCGCTCGCTGCGCTCGCACCTTCTCCCCCCGCAAGCGGGCGGAGAAGGTTAGTTTTCGCGCTTTCCTTGCTCTCGAACGCTCACGCAGCGTATGCTTCCCCATAAAGCTATAGCGGGGGCATTATGCACAAGATCGAGATTCCGCAATACATCATCGACCGCGTGACCAAGCTGCGCGGCAAGCTTCATGCCTTCGACGAGCTGGCTGGCCCGTCGACGGCGCTGCTCGTGGTCGATCTGCAGAATGTCTTCATGGTGCCGCCCTACCCGACCGAGATACCGCTCGCGCGCGAGATCGTGCCCAATGTCAACAAGCTCGCCGCGGCGACGCGCGCGGCGGGCGGTTGCGTCGTCTGGAACCAGATGACGCATGACGAGAGCGACAAGAAAAGCTGGAGCGTCTTTTACGAGAATGTGTCGAGCGCGGCGAAGCGCGTCGAGGGGCTCAAAGGGCTCGGCCGCGGCACGCACGGCCAGGCGCTCTATGACGGGCTCGACGTGCAGCCTCAAGATCTGAAGGTCGAGAAGAGCCGCTTCAGCGCCTTCATCCAGGGCTCGTCGGACCTTGACGAGCTTTTGAAGGCGCGCGGCATCGACACGGTGCTCGTCACCGGCACGGTGACCAATACCTGCTGCGAATCGACCGCGCGCGACGCGATGATGCTCAATTACAAGACGGTGATGGTGTCGGACGCGAACGCCGCCCCGACCGATGACGAGCACAACGCGACCCTCGCCAATATCCTGCGTATTTTCGGCGACGTCATGTCGACCGACGAGGTGGTGGAGCGGCTCGTGCCGGGCGCGAAAGCGGCAGCGGCGGAGTAAGAGGCATCCGCTAGCGGCGAAGCCGGTCGAGGCAGAATGAGGCGAGGGCCTCTAAACTCGAGAAGCTCGAATCGAACAACGTGCTGAGTTCGGCGCCACTATGAACTATTTTTATCAAAGCAAGATTCGAGAAGCCCTCTTCAGGCAGCTCTCCCAGCACCGCCTCGTTCGTCACGGCGGAGAATAATTCCGGCGACGGC
The DNA here is from genome assembly GCA_964391905.1 of uncultured Rhizobiaceae bacterium. Taxonomy (GTDB): domain Bacteria; phylum Pseudomonadota; class Alphaproteobacteria; order ATCC43930; family CGMCC-115725; genus CAIKMD01. The sequence goes on along the minus strand of CAYMNX010000156.1, from coordinate 4,503 downwards.
CAGCAAATTATCGACGAGCTACGATCAGCAAGCTCGTACATTGCGTCAAAAAGAGCCGCGCCGCCGAAATGACCAAACGACACACAGCTGATATCGCGCCCGACGTAGCTTATATCGATATCCGAACGGCTCCCATCAGGAAACGTTACCTGTACAAATCCACTATCCGGTCGACGTTCTTCAGCGTAATCAAAGTAAGGAAGGAAAATCCGATCAAAAATCTCCCGGTCGTAAGGTGCTGGCACGCCTTTCCGGAAGCAGACCACGAAAAGATCCAAGCTCATCCTCTAATCCTTTCAGCATTCTCTCCAGATCGCCAATCAGCCCTGGTGGCGGTGGCGTAAAAATTACCGTAATTCCAGGATATCTTTGCGCCAATATCGGGCGCACGTAGTCGGCAGCTCCTTTCTCGGCAAAGTGCCAATCAATCGGGCGGCCTTGTGCCGCTTCCGTTTGACGTTCCGCCTGATCCAAGATTCCCACAAGCGTCCTGGCCCGCATGAATGCGCCTTTATTATAAAGCAGATCGAAGTACGCCTTGCCTTTTGCGTCGATCAAGATGCCTGTTGTCCGCTGGCAATCATCGAAGTAAACCGGCTGACCATTCGGCCTTACCATCTTGATGCCGAAACCTTGTGGCAATGGCTCACCATTAACGACCATGCCGATATACATCTGATACGCGATTGCTCCCGCTTTCTTCTCGCCAGGTTTATCGGGGCTTGGATCAGGGCACAATTTCGGATCGCCCGTATCAGCGACAGCGGCCGTTCGCGGCACGGCACCAGCTTCGGACTGATCGCGCGATTTCGCACGTGCTTCGTAACCGCGGATCGCGTCGGCATCGAGCGCGACGCTACTGCCGAGATGCTGGCCGATTGGATTCCCGTCTTTATCACGAAAAACGCCATCGGCATCCGGACGGCCGCGAAACAACTCCTCCGTCGTACCGTCTTCATGCTGGCGATTGATGAAGAGAACGCCGGTCCCCTGGTCGAATTGGTATGAAAACTCGGGCGCGTCCGGCAATGTGCCCTCGGATCGGAGGCTTTGATTTGTCGGAAGAAAGAGAGTGCCGAAAAATGCTGCGGCGGGACCTGCGGCGCGGGGACCGAGAAGGCGCTCCGCGAGATTGCGCAGTGCCGGGAGAATCTCGGCATTGCCAAATATATTCCTTGCGCCGGCAGCGGCACTCGTCGCTGTCGCAGCAGCGGCTCCAGCCGCGCCTTCGCTAGTCCAGCGGCCGTGTTCGTCACGCGGCTCGTGAGGATCATAATTGGCGAGAGCGATCTCATCAGAGAGGCGAGCGAGGTAGGCGTCGCTTTCACTTGGACCGACCGACCCGCTACTCGACGTGCTTGTCTCTATTGTCCTGCGCAAGTTGGAATCATCGATCGTGCGCAAGAATTGCGCGGCGGCGCCGATGCCAAGGCAGAGAAAGCCACCGTCTCGCGTGTGGCGAAAAAGAACCTCTCCGTCATCGAGCGAGGCTTCTTCAGGATCGATCGTGAGGGTCAACGGTTTCGCCATACACCCGCTGATCCGGGCCGATCTTGCAGTTGCTTGCATCCCGCGCTCCGAAACTTTGGCATATTATAGAACAAAACAAGAACATATGCAATGACCATGGCGGCTGCAATCACTCTGCCCTAAGGAGGGAGCGCGTTCTTTGTGCCTTGTATTGTGGTTCGCTTGACCAGCGAACACGTCAGAGCGCGATAAAGTCCGCAAGGCTCGGCGCGGGCTTGCCTTCGACCAGCGGCAGGCAGTCGGGCGGAAATTCCTGACGGAAGCGCGCGCCTTCATCCCGCGCGCGGGTGATGAAGGCGTCGAGATGGGCCATCGCGCCGGTCGGGAGATCGTGCAGCACCATCAAGGCCCAGGGAAGCGCGCGGCATTGCGCGAGCGCGGTTTCGACCCAGCCCGCGGGATCGTCCCAATCGCGCGGGATGGCGGTCCAGAGCACGCAAGTGAATTGGCCGCGCTGCAGATAATCGGCCGCGTCGCGGCTGAGGAGATGCGGCCCGAGCACGCCTCCGCCGCCATTGGGGCGGAAGAATTTATGCGGATGCGCGAGCTCGCCGATGAGGGCCTGGGTGTCGCCGATTTCATGCCGCGGCGCGTCGGGATCGCTCGCGCGTTGCCCGAGCGGCACGCCATGCGAGTAGGTGTGATTGCCGATCCAGTGGCCCTCGTCATGCGCGCGCCGCGCCAGGCGCTTGAGCGACGGCGCGGCGATGTTCTTGCCGAGGACGAAGAACGTCGCGCGGATGTCGTGCCGACGCAGCATATCGAGCACGGGCTCGGTCACGCCCGCGGTCGGGCCATTGTCGAAGGAAAGCGTGACGTCGCGGATCACGGCTGCTTCTCGCGCGGGGCGCTGCTTGCGCGCAGCGCCGCCCGCCTAACCCAATACCGGCAGGGTATGGATGTCGTAGCCGTGGCGAATGCTCATGGCCCGCGTCGGGTCGACGAGCTCGAACTCGAAGCGCGGCGCGGGGCGGATGCCGCCTTTCGCCGCGAGCGTGCCGCAGAACATGATCGTGCCGTCGGGGAGCCCGCCGCGTGCGCCGAAAAGCTCGATCAGATCCAAGGGCGCGCGCATCGCCGCAACCGTGCCTTCCTGATAGAGGGTCATCGCGCTGCCCTCGCACGCCCAGGAGCGCAGCACGAGCTGGTCCCAATAGGACTTCACGTCGTCGAAGGCCCAGAGCTCCGCGCCGACCGGCTTCTCGCACATCTGCTTCGAGACGGTGACGTTGTAGGTCTCGACCTTCCGGTCGGTATGGTCGGAGCCGACGCCGACATAGAGCGCGCCGCCATATTGGAGGAGCACGAACTCGACCTCGCCGCTCGATTCCGCGCCGGTCGCCTCGATCGCATCCGCGGTGGTGATGCGGCTCGCGGCGACGCGATAGAAGATCGGCGTCGAGGCGGGACGCGCGACGCCCAGCGCCTCGAGCTCCTTGATGTGCTTTTCGAGCGCAGCCTGATCGCGGCCGGTCCAGCCGGCGATCACCGCCTGGCGGATGGGGATGATCTCGCGCGATTGCTTGCCGCCGCGATGAACGGTGAAGGTGAGGCGGTGTTCGGGGGTGCTCATTCTTCGATTACGGCAATGGCTTCCATTTCGCAGAGCATATCCGGTCCTTTGAGCTGGACGATCGCCGACGTCCGCGCCGGCAGCGGCTCGGGCATCAGCTTTATATATTCCTCGTTGAAGGCCTTCCAGTCCTCGGGATTGCGCAAATACACCGTCACCTTTACCACATCGGCGAGCGATGCGCCCGCCGCTTCGAGCACGCCCGCTATGTTGGCGATGCAACGCCGCGCCTGATCGCGGATATCGCCCATCTTGCCGGTCTCGCGGTTGCGCCCCGCCTGACCCGAGCAGAAGACCATATTGCCGACGCGGATCGCCTGGTTGAAGGGGCCGGTCGGGGTCGGCGCCTTGTCGGTGCGGATCGCGCGCTTGCTCATTTGCCCTTGTCCTTCCCCGTGCCCGGCTTGGCCGCGCCCAAGGCCTCGACCGTCCTGCGCGCGACCTCGTGATCGCTCTCGGGCGAGGAGCCGCCGATGCCGATCGCGCCGATGCATTCGCCATTCTCGTAGATCGGCACGCCGCCCTTGTTGAGCGTGACGCCGCCGGGAATGATCTCGGTGAGGCTCATCGGATAGAGCGGGCGGTCCTGCCATTGCTCGAGGAGCTTGGCCGTCGACTTGCGAAAGGCGGCGGCGAGCCGTGCCTTCCCCATCGCCATATAGGGCCCGTGCCAGGCCTCTTCCTTGCCGCGCGCCACCAGCACCGGATGGCCCGAGGCGTCGAGGATCGCGACCGAGACCTCGACCCCCTTCTCGCGCCCGATCGATTTCGCCGTCTCCAAGAACTTCATCGCCTTCGCGAAATCCATGGGACGCCTTTCCGAGGCTTAGCTCATGCGCAGATAATGATCGGCATTGGCGGCGAGGAGATTCTTCATCGCCGACGGTCCGATGATGTTACCCCATTTGAGGACATTGTCGACCGAATGCGGCCAGTCGCTTTCGGGATGCGGGAAGTCGGACGCATACATCAGGCACTTGTCGCCCAGGATGTCGAACACCGCCTTGGTCATGAGCGGGCCCTCATGCGCCTCGATGCAGACGGCGACGCGGCCTTGCTTTGCATACTCGCTCGGCAAGTATTTGAGCGGCGGTACCACGCCCTTGACGTAATGCACCTGGCTGTCGAGGCGGAGAAGCCAGTTCGGCAGCCACCCATGGCCGGTCTCGGAATAGCCGACCTTGATGTTGGGATAGCGATCGAGAATGCCGCCGCAGATGACATAGGCGAGCGAGCGTTGCGCGCCCCAAGGATGCGCCGCCGTGCGCGCGATCGCCGAATTGCCCCAAATGTCGCGATAGCCGGGGAAATAGGGCGGCTCATAGAAGAAGCTGTGATGCATGATCGGCAGATGCAGATCGTTCATCACCGCCCAGAGCGGCTCGAGATCGGGATCGTCG
>CAYMNX010000155.1:0-3275 GCA_964391905.1 uncultured Rhizobiaceae bacterium | reverse complement strand
TGCCCGAGATCATCATCGAGCCCGGCCGCTCCCTGGTCGGCGATGCCGGCGTGATCCACAGCGAGGTCGTGCTCATCTCGCGCAAGTCGGAGAGCGACGAGAAGCGCTGGGTCTATCTCGATGTCGGCAAGTTCAACGGCCTGGCCGAGACCATGGACGAGGCGATCCGCTACCGGATCAAGACGCCCTCCGAAGGCGCCGGCACCGCCACCGGCCCGGTGGTGCTCGCCGGCCCGACCTGCGACAGCGCGGATATTCTCTATGAGAAGAGCCGCTACCGCATGCCGATCGACCTCAAGGTCGGCGACCGGATCGAGATCCTCTCGACCGGCGCCTATACGTCGAGCTACGCCTCGGTCAATTTCAACGGCTTCACGCCGATCAAGACCTACTGCATCTGAGCCTGAGCCTGACCGTCTCGAGCCGTCTCGGCTCAAGACGGATCGGGCTCTACTTTTTGAGCGCAACGAGGCCGTGCGGTGCGGCATCGATCATGCTGAGGCGATGTTGCCCGCGGCCCCATGCCGGGTCCAACGCCGCGATCTCGGCCAGTAGCTTTTGCTCGATTGCCGTGGCAAAGGACTGGAAGTCCTGCGCCTGGAGCAAGAAGGCGCCCTCGCCGCCGATCACGTCATCTTTATAGTAGGCATCGAGCCACGGCTCGCTCGCGAGGATCGCGAGGCCGTTGATGGTGATGCCGCGACTGACTAGCGCGTCGCGAATCTGGCGCGGCGGCGGGCCGATATTCGCCATGCCATCGCCGGACATATCGATGACGCGGCGCTTCGGCTGATCCGCGAGCCGATCGAACGCCGCAGCCGCCTTGAGGAGGGCATCGCCGATCCCGGTGAGGCCGCTCGAGCTGCGCGTGCCGGCGCGGACCTTGGCGGCGAAAGCGGCGGCGGTGGCCTCGTCGTGAATCAGCGTCCAGTCGACGACGATCACCTGCTTGTCGCGGTCCGACCATTCGAGCATCAATGCGTCAATAGCTCCGTGCGCACCTGCCTTGATCGCATCGACGACCTGCGGATTCTCGAAAGCGCGCGCGATGCCTTCATGCTGCAGTTGGTATTCGTCGGCATTGACGCTTTCGGAGACGTCAACCGCAAGAACGAGGGCCATATCGACCGGCTCTGCATGGCTCGCGCGCGGCGCGGCGAGGGCGGCGACAAGGGTGACGAGCAACGCGCAGCGGAAAGGTGACATGAGATCTCCGAAGCGGTCAGAAATGAGTGCGGCGCCGAGGTCGTGCGGCGCGACACGATCCGGCTCTTCCTAGCTGGCGCCCGTCCTCGCGTCGACTGCCGCACCTCGAAGAGGTTCGATGAAGGTGCAAACGGCTTGCCGCCGCCCAAACCAGCGTCTAATAATCGCGCCCAAGCCGATCCGTATGATCTCGCAGGCGGTCGAGGAGGGGATGTCGAGGAAGATAGTTTTGGGCGGGATCGTCGCCGCAGCCGCACTTTATGTTGGCACGTTCTCCGGAGCGGCAGCACCTGCAAGGGAGCCTCCCAATTGTGCCGCCATCGCCTTTCGCCCCATCATCTCGCGCTCCGGCGACGGGCAGCAGGATGCCGGCCTCTATAAATCCCGCTTCGGCCGCATCGAGGTGAAAGCGACGGTCAAAGACGGTCAAACCCAGAACTACTTCGTCGAGATCAACGGCAAGCCGCTCACGCCCGTACCGGAGGCCTTGCCCGACACCTTGACCGCTTGCGCCAAGGCCAAGCGTCTCGTTGCACCGACCACGCCGGAGCGGCAATGCGTCGGTGACCAGGTCACCGTATTGATCGGTCACAGCGGCGATGATCGCTATGTGCTGCTTTATGTCCATCGCGCCGGTGCCTGGCGCTTCTGCAGCGCCGGCATCGCCTGAACGATCCAGTTCGCGTGGAAGAGAGCGGCGGGCTGCTCAGCGCGTCGCTGCGACCTGCGCGCTTGCCATACTGGCAAGAACGCGCCGATAGAGTGGCGGGTCGGTCAGAATTTTGTCGGCAACGAGGCCATCGATCGCCCGCTTCTCGCGTGTCGGCGGACAGAGTGCGCGCAGATCATGCCATCCTGCATCGTCGAGGGCACGGCGCGATTGTGCGAAGGCGGCGTTCACCAGGCTCGGCTTCGCCGCAAACAGCGCCGCCATTCCTGCCGCTCCGTCCTCGAAGCCGGCAGTGCAAAGCGTCGGCACCACGCCATGCGTGTTGAGGCGATAGCCCTGTCGCGTGATGAGCTGCGCCCAGGTGACGGTCAGCTCGCCGTCATTGGCGGTGCGCAACACCTGCTGCACCGTTCCCTTACCGTAGGATGAGGTCCCGATCACGATGGCGCGCCCTGCATCCTGCAGCGCCGAGGCGACGATCTCCGATGCCGAGGCGGAGCCGCCATTCACCAGCACGACCATCGGCAGCGTCTCGGCACCCGGTTTTTCTCCAGCCACGAAATGCTGAATGCTCTGCGGGTTGCGTCCCGTGGTCGAGACGATATCGCCGCTCTCGAGGAACAGGCTCGCGACATCGACCGACTGGTCGAGCAAGCCGCCCGGATTGTCCCGCAGGTCGAGGACGATGCCCTTCATATCCTTGCCGAGGTCGCTATGCGCCTTCTGCAGAAGGGCGGCGAGGCTAGGCCCTGTCTGCTGATTGAAAGAGCGCAATTTGAGCCAGGCGATGCCGCTTTCCTCTTTGAGCGTCACGGATTCCGGCACGATGTTGGCACGCTTGACCATGATCTCTATCGGCTGCGCGATGCCTTTGCGCGCGACCGCGAGCTGGACGAGGGTTTGCGCCGGGCCACGCAAATGGCGACGGATATCCTCCGGCCCGAGCTTGGCGACGGGGACGCCGTCCAGCGTGACGATACGGTCGCCGGCGATCAGCCCCGCAGTCGCGGCCGGCGTGTCGGGCATGACCGAGGCAATTCGGACATCGCTCTCATGGATGTCGAGCGTCACGCCGATTCCGGCAAAGCCGTCGCGCGCTGCGCGCCGCTGGCGCGCCACTTCGGGGCGCGCATAGCGCGAATAGGGATCGAGCGCGGCGAGGCTGCCATCGATAACGATTTCGTCGAGGCGATCGGGTGCCACAGCTGCGACGACGGGGGAGAGGTCGCGTGCCGTGGCCAGCACCTCGGCGCTGAGCTTGCCCCAGGCGTGGACGTCGCCGGCCGGCGGCGCACCGAAATCGCGGGCCTCGTCCGCATAATGCAGAATGACGCGATCGGCCGTCCGCTCGACCGACACGGCCGGGTCGACTTGCGACAGCTGCTTCAGCCCATTCACG
>CAYMNX010000154.1:0-8252 GCA_964391905.1 uncultured Rhizobiaceae bacterium | reverse complement strand
GGCGCCGCTCACCGGCAAATTTACCGGCCAAGCCTTCATGATGATGAATATCGGCGCGATTTGCTGCTACACCGCGCTCATTTGGCTGATGGATTGGCTCGGTCGCCGCTGGTGCTATTTCCTGGTCATGATCGGCGCGGCGACGACCAATATCTTCATGTTCACCCATATTGCAACCATCGATCGTTTCATGCTGATCATGGTGGTCTACGGCTTTTTCGCGGTCGGCGGATTCGGCAGCTTTGCGAGCTACCTGCCCGAGTTGTTCCCGACGCGCTTTCGCACGACCGGCCAGGGCTTCTGCTGGAATATGGGGCGGACCCTGACGGCGATCGGGCCCTTCAGCGCCGGGCTCCTCGTCAGCACTTTCGGCTCCGTGCCCAAGGCTGGATTGTGGATTGCGACGATCTATATTGTCGGTATGGTCACGATCTGGTTCGGACCCGAGACCAAGGGCAAACCGCTCGAAGATTAGGAGACATCGACATGGCCACCCAAAAGAAGATCGAGAAGAAGAAGATCAAATCCATGACCCGTCCCGAGGGCATGCCCTTCAACATCACCAAGATCGGCCATGTCGTGCTGAACGTCGCCGATGTCGAGCGCTCGGCGAAATTTTATACCGAGATCATGGGCTTCAAGGTCTCGGACGTCTATCCCGAAGACATCGCGCCGGGCGGCATGGTGTTCTTCCGTTGCAATGCCGATCACCACGGCATCGCCGTTGTCGGCTCGATGCCTGGCGAATCGCCCGCGATCGAGCTCAATCACATCGCCTTCGAGGTGGCGACGCTCGACGAGGTGATCCTCGCGCGCAACCATCTCAAAAAGCACAACTGGCCGATCGATTTCGAGGGCCGCCGCCGCGCCGGCGCGCAGATCGCGGTCGAGTTCCGCGATCCCGACGGGCATCGGCTCGAGATCTATTGGGGCCTCGATCAGATCGGCTCAGACGGCTATGTCCGCCCCGAGGAGGAATGGATCTGGGCGCACAGCCTCGAAGAGGCGATCGACAATCCGGTGCGTGGCCAGGATACGAGCCTGCGCAATCCCGCGCTCTATGAGCGGCTCTCGCCCGAGGAGCGCAAGCGCCGTCGCGACCATTCGATCGCGACACAGCGCGTGAAGCTCGGCCACGATAATTAATCCGATATTGGCCTCACTCACAGCGGCGCCGTCGCTGCCGACATAGAGCGTCGCCGGCGGAGATTGTCTTCTTTTTCTGCTGCGTTCTGACCAGCGATATAGCCTGACAGGTTGCGGTGAGCGAGGCCGTGTCACGCAAGCGCAAATCACGCCGCTTCACGGTCACGCCGTCCTCCCTCCTATGTGCGCCTCGGCTTAGTGCCGAGAGATTGATGACAACGGTACTGCGGTCATACGGAGCTCGAGAAGCGCTTATGCAACAGATTGTTTATGGCTCTTCTCGCTCGCCTGCTCCATTAAGGAGAGCCGTGCGCAGCTTTTCGTTTTCCGCGGCGAGCGCGGCGAGCTCCCTGCGCAGCGGCTCGATGACCTCCTCGAGCTCCGCCAGGGTGAAACGCGGCGTGATGTGCTGCGGACAGTTCCAGGAAAAGGCTTCGACATGCAGTAGAAAGGCGCGCTCCGGGCGGGCGCGATAGCCCGGCAGCGCCAGCCGCTTTGCCAGAGCGAGATCGGCCGACAAGTCGCGCGGCTCAATGCGGGCATAGATTTTAAGCCGACGACGTTTGGCATAGTCCATGAGGATGAGCGCGGCGCGATCATCGGCCGTCGCGTTGCCGAGCGTCACATATTGCCGGTTGCCGCGAAAATCGACGAAGCCCAGAGTCTTGTCGTCGAGCACTTTGAGGAACCCCGGTGGACCGCCGCGATGCTGAACATAAGGCCACCCGGTGTCCGACACCGTCGCGATGTAGAGGCTATCGCGCGTGGCGATGAATTCACGCTCCTCGTCGGTGAGACGGTTGTTGCCCATATCATGGCCGGCAAATCGTTCGACCGCGGCGCGGCTGCCATTCGCCTCTTGCGCAGCCTTGACCCTCGGCGTTGCGGCTATATCGAGATAGCTTTGAGACATTGGTTGTTCTCCCACTGGCTGAACCGACGGTGGAGGCGCCGCAGAAGCGCCAGTGGCAAAGTTAAGCGGTTTCGCGCTTTGCGATAATCGCACGTTTTGACATTTCATTATTGCCGTTCTTGAAATAGAGGCATGGACCGCCTCGATGCCATGCGCGCTTTCGCCACCGTCGCCGAGCGCGGCAGCTTCGTTGAAGCGGCGCGCCGCTTGCGGCTTTCACCCGCCGCGGTCACGCGCGCAGTCGCTTTGCTCGAAGATCAGCTGGGGCTTCTTTTGCTTAACCGCACGACGCGATCGGTCCGCCTGACGGAACGCGGCGCGATCTATCTCGATCTCTGTAAGCAGGTGCTCGCCGATATTGCCGATGGCGAGCGGCGCGTGCGGGGCGAGGACGCATCGCCGCGCGGCTCACTTGTCGTCGCGGCGCCGATCCTCTTCGGCCGGCTTCATGTCTTGCCGATCATCGAGCGGCTTTTGCGCGCCCACCCGGCGTTATCGATCCGCTTGATGCTGTCCGATCGCCTTGTGCACCTCGTCGATGAAGGCGTCGATGTTGCCGTCCGCATCGGTGAGCTCGCGGACAGCGCGCTGATCGCGATCAAGCTCGGCGAAGTGCAGCGCGTGCTGGTCGCAAGCTCCGCCTATCTCGAGGCGCGCGGCGCACCCCAGACCGTGGCGGCTCTGGCGCGGCATGACATCATCGCTTTCGAAGGGATGGATGCGACCAACGACTGGCGTTTCGGGCCGGCCGGGAAAATGACGGTTCGGGTCGAGCCGCGGCTTGTCGTCAATGGCGGCGATGCCGCCATTTCCGCAGCCGAGGCGGGCTTGGGCATCACACGCGCTTTGTCCTATCAAGTGCGCGATGCGGTGGAGAAAGGGCGCTTGCGCCTGGTGCTGCAATCCGCGGCGCCGCCTCCCGTCCCAATCAATATCGTCTATCCGGCGCGGCGCATTGGCGCTGCCAACCTTGCGGCCTTCGTCGCCGCAGCGCGCGACCATTTCCGCCGCCGGCCGATCACGCCGCTCACCGAACGAGTCGGCCGCGCGCGGCCCCGAAATCGAACGAGCCGGAAGCCTGGCGCGAGCTGAGGATCAGGCGAAGGAGCCCTTTACCTGCTCGGGGCGGAACGGAGCGCGGCGGATGCGCACGCCGGTCGCATCGAAAATCGCATTGGCGATCGCCGCTGCGACCGGACGGCTCGACGGCTCGCCGGCGCCGGTCGGCGGTATCTCCGGATGGTCGAGCAGCACGATATCGACCTTCTCCGGCGCCTCGGTCATGTCGAGGATCGGATAGGTCTCCCAATCAACGCTCGTCACCTTCTGCTTATCGAATCGCACCTCTTCCCAGAGGCTGCGGCTCGTTGCCTGCACGATATTGCCTTCGATCGTGTTGCGCAGCAGCGCGGGATTGACGATACAGCCACAATCATGCGCGACGGCAAAGCGCTTCGCGCGCACCTTGCCACTGCGGCGATCGACTTCGACCTCGGCGGCGACCGCGACGATGGTGAAGAGGCGTTTCGTATAGGCGATGCCGCGACCGGTGACGATGTCCGCCTTGGCGCTATCGGCCGCCGGCCCGGCGACGCGCGTCGCCCAGCCGAATTTCTCCGCCGCCGCTTTCACTGCCGCCGCGTCGCGCCCGCTCAGGTGCTTGAGCCGGAACGCGACCGGATCCATGTTGGCGGCAAGCGCCAGCTCGTCGATGAAGGATTCGCTCGCGAAATGCACCTGCGGGCCGATCGGGTCGCGCAGATGCGAGGTGCGCAAGGGCGAGGCGCGATCGAGCAGCGGCGCGATCGTCTCCCAGGCCATCAGCCGATTGGGAATGTCGTAAGCCTCGTCGGGAACGCCGAACGCATCCTGCGGCTTCAGCGCAACGCCGAGCTGCTGGCCGATGATGCTGTCGGCCGGATTCGATTCATTGCTGTCGATCTCTAGCCGCGAAAAGCCCCTGCTCTCGAAGCGATAGGCGATGATCTTGCCCTCGGCATCGAGCCCGGCGCGGGCACGATGGATCGAGGCGGGTCCCTTCGGGTCCCAAGCAATGCCCTCGGGACGCATGCCTTGGACGCGGACCGGCCGGCCGATCTCCTTGGCGAGGAACGCGGCCTCGAGCGCGGCATCGCCCGCATCGTTACGGCCGTAGGAGCCGGGACCGGTGCGCCAGATCGCCCGTACCTGCTCGACCGGCACTTGCAGCAGCGCCGCGACGCCGTCGCGGGCGTAATGCGGCTTTTGCGTGCCGGTCCAGAGCGTCACCTTGCCGTCCTTCACCTCTGCGACGGCACAGCCCGAGCCCATACTGGCGTGCGATTGGAACGGCCATTCATATTCGGCGGTGACGATCTTGGCCGCGCCGGTGATCGCCTGATCGACATCGCCGGCTTGCTTCTCGACCGTGCGTTTGCGCACCGGCGCTTGGCGAATATAGTCGTAGATCTTGTCCGGCTCGGGGAAAGCGGGCGCGGGCTGCGACCAGCTCACTTTGAGCTTTTGCGCGGCGCGCACCGCATTCCATTCCTTCTCGGCGACGACCGCGAGGAAGCCTTCCTTCTGCACCACACGAACGCCGGGAATGCCGGCGAGCGAGCCCTGGTCGACCGAGACCGGCGTCGCCCCGGCCACGGGCGGGCGAAGGATGCGCGCATGCATCATGCCGGGGACGCGGATATCGGTGACGTAGGTCGGCTTCGCGAAGACTTTGGCGTAAACGTCCCGGCGCTTCGGCGAGGTGCCGACGACTTTATAGTCGGCGGGCTTCTTCGGCTGGGCCGTGCCCTCGACATTCAAGTCGTTGCCGATCTTGCCGTTCCATTTCATCGTCACGTTGAAGTACTTGCCGCCGATCAACTGGCCGTAGCTTACCTTTCTCGCCGGCGCATCGACGACCGAGATGATGCCGTTGCTGACGGTCAGCTTCTCGATCGGTGTCTTGAGGCGCTGCGACGCGAGTTTGAGCATGAAATGCCGGGCCTCGCAGGCGGCGTTGCGCATCGGCTTGCCGCCCCAGGTAATACCGAAGCTGCCGCTCGCGCCACCCTGATTGATGACGCGCGTCGTATCGTCCATCACGACAGCGACGCGGTCCGCGGGCAGGTCGAGTTCCTCGGCGACGATCTGCGCGATGCCGACATCGGTGCCTTGCCCGCCATCGATCTTGCCGAAGAAGACGGTGGCCGAGCCATCGCGATGGATCGCGAGATAGGAGTCGAGCTGCGTCGGGTCGAGCGGCTTCGGCGCGCCGGCCGCCGCCGCGGCTGCCTCAGCCATGTCGGGCGCCACGGCAAAGGTGACGATGAGGGCGCCCGCGCCTTTCAAGATGCCGCGCCGGGTGAGGTCGGAGCGAATGAGATCGAGCTGTGTCATCGCCGCCTCCCTCACGCCATTTGCGCCGCGCGCTTTACCGCGCGCATGATCGCCATATGCGTGCCGCAGCGGCATTTGAGGCCGGACAAGCCTTGACGGATCTGCTCGTCGGTCGGATGCGGGTTGGCTTTGAGAAGCGCCGCCGCCGTCATGATCCAGCCATTGATGCAGTAACCGCATTGCGGCACCTGCTCCTCCATATAGGCTTTCTGGATCGGGTGCGGATGCTCCGGGGTGCCGAGACCGGCAAGCGTCGTGATCTTCGCGTCCTTGACGGTCGAGAGCGGCGTCACGCAAGAGCGGATCGGCTCGCCATTCACATGAACCGTGCAGGCACCGCATTGTGCGAGCCCGCAGCCGAAATGCGGATTGTCGAGACCCAGCTCATCGCGCAAGGCGTAGAGCAGCGGCATGTTCGGATCGTCGACGGAGACCGTATGCGACTTTCCGTCCACGGTAAGCTTGATTGGCGTGGTCATGGCCCGATCCCTCCAGCAGATTCGCTTGCGATTTTGGGCTAGGCTATTGCGGAATTGGGGCAACAGCAAGAAGAGACGCGGCCAGTCATGAATCGCAAGGAACGTCGCGCCGCCAAGAAGACCGGCCTTGCCCCCGCTCAGGCGCCGCAATCTGCCGCGCTTTTTGCGCAGGGGTTGCAGTTCCATCAGGCGGGCAATTTGGCGGCCGCCGAATCGCTTTACCGGCAGGTCTTGGCGGTCCAGCCTAGCCACGCCGATGCGATGCAGCTGTTGGGGGTGGTCGCGCATCAGGCGGGGCGCAACGACGCCGCCGTCGATCTCATCACCCGCGCCATCGCGCTCAACGGCTCGGCGCCGCATTTCCATGCCAATCTCGGCCAGGTGCTACGCATGATGGGGCGCATCGACGAGGCCGAGACAAGCTATCGCCGCGCTTTGGCGCTGAAGCCCGATTATCTCGACGTGCTGATGGGGCTTGGCGTGCTGCTGCAAGGCAAAGGCGGGATGGCGGAAGCGGCGGCGCTCTATCGCCGCGCCATCGCCCTTAATCCCGGGATCGCCGAGGCGCATAACAATCTCGGCAATGCGCTCGAAGAGCAGGGCAAGCTCGGCGAGGCGATCGCCAGCTACGAGCGCGCGGTGGCGTTGAAGCCGAACGATCCGGGCATGATCTACAATCTTGCCGCGGCCCTCATCAATGACGGCCAGGTGATGAAGGCGCTGGACCTCGCGCGCCGTGGCATGGCGATCGCCAAAAATGCGGAGCTCGAAACGCTGCTCGGCAACTGTGTCAAGGAACTGCGTGGCCATGGCGGCGATGCCGAGCTGCGCCAACTCGTGGTGCGCGCCCTGTCCGAGCCTTGGGGGCGGCCGCAGGATTTCGCCGCCGCTGCCATCGAGATCATCAAGGAAGGCGGGCGCTATAGCGAAGCCGCGGCAACGGGACTCGCCGAGGCCGCCGGCGATGAGCTCCTGAAGACGATGCTCGAGACGGTGACGATCGGCGATCTCGATCTCGAGCGGTTTCTGACGCGGATGCGGCGACGCCTGCTCGATCTCGCGGCCGAGGCGAGTGCGAATATCGATGCGAGCACGCTGCGCTTTGCCTGCGCACTCGCGCGGCAATGCTTCATCAACGACTATGTCTACGACCGCAGCGACGAGGAATGGGCACGGGCGCAGAAGCTGCGCGACGCGCTCGCCGCGAGCCAAGACGGTGCGCCGGCGATGATTGCCGCTGTCGCTTCCTATCTGCCGCTCGGGCAAGTGACGGGGGCGGAGCGCTGGCTCGCACAAGATTGGCCCGAACCGGTTGCAGCGCTGCTGACGCAGCAATTGCGCGAGCCGGCCGAGGAACGGGCCATCGCGACATCGCTACCGACGCTGACGCGGATTGCCGATGAGGTCTCGCGCGCCGTGCAATCGCAATACGAGGCCAATCCTTATCCGCGCTGGGTGAAGGCGGCGCCGGCGGCGACGCCGATCACCGTCGACGATTATCTCGCCAAGACTTTTCCGCGCGTGCCCTTTCATCCGCTCGGCAAGGGCAGCGCGATCGATCTCTTGGTCGCGGGTTGCGGCACAGGACAGCATTCGATTGAGACGGCACAGCTCTTTGCCGGCGCGCGTCTGCTCGCGATCGATCTGAGCCGTGCGAGCCTTGCCTACGCCAAGCGCCAAAGCGCGGCGCGGGGGCTGTCCGGCATCGACTATGCGCAAGCCGATATTCTCGAGCTCGGCTCGCTCGGCCGCTCCTTCGATGTCATCGAATCGAGTGGCGTGCTGCATCATCTCGCCGATCCTTTCGCCGGCTGGCGTGTGCTCTTATCGCTGCTGCGGCCGAACGGGTTGATGCGCCTCGGCTTCTACAGCGAGCTTGCGCGCCACGACGTGGTCGCGGCGCGCGACTTCATCGCCGCGGGCGGCTACGGCGTCAGCGCCGACGATATCCGCCGCGCGCGCCAGGCGCTTATAGCAGTGGGCCCGGACGCGCCCTTTGCCACGCTTACGAACTCCGCCGATTTCTACGGCACCAGCGCCTGTCGCGATCTGCTCTTCCATGTGCAGGAGCATCGCCTCACCATTCCGCAGATCGCGGCGTTTTTGAGGGAGGAGGGATTGCTTTTCATCGGCTTCGAGATCGATCGGCACGTTGCGACGCTCTACCGCGCACGCTTCCCCGCCGACGAGATCATGACTGATCTCGATCTCTGGCATCAATATGAGACCGAGAATCCGCTTACCTTTCGCGGCATGTATCAATTCTGGATCCAGAAGGCGGAGTAGCGATCTGACCCTGTGATTCCCATGATAGAAATACGTCATCGCGAGGAGCGCAG
>CAYMNX010000153.1:0-13242 GCA_964391905.1 uncultured Rhizobiaceae bacterium | reverse complement strand
GTTCGCTCCCCTTCATCCTTCTCGGGATTGCCCTTCTCATCGCCTTGGGCTTCGAATTCGTCAATGGCTTCCACGATACGGCGAACGCGGTCGCGACGGTCATCTACACTCATTCTCTTCCTGCCTATGTTGCCGTCATCTGGTCGGGCGTCTTCAATTTTCTCGGCGTGCTGACATCGACCGGCGCCGTCGCCTTCGGCATTATCTCGCTGTTGCCGGTCGAACTCATCCTGCAAGTCGGCTCGGCCGCTGGCTTTGCCATGGTCTTCGCGCTGTTGATCGCGGCGATCATCTGGAACATCGGCACGAGGTATTTAGGCATTCCGAATTCGAGCTCGCATGCGCTGGTCGGCTCGATCATCGGCGTCGGCCTCATGAATCAGCTGATGGGCGGTCCCAATGGGACGAGTGGTGTCGATTGGGGCCAGGCGCTGGGCGTTGGGAAGTCGCTGTTGGTTTCGCCGCTGGTCGGGTTCATCGCCTCCGGCCTCCTGCTGCTCGTCGCGAAAGTCGTGCTGCCCTTCCCACAACTCTACAAAGCGCCCGCCAGCAATGCGCCGCCGCCCTGGTGGATCCGCGGACTCCTTATCCTCACCTGCACCGGGGTCAGCTTCGCGCATGGCTCCAATGACGGGCAAAAGGGCATGGGCCTCATCATGCTCATCCTCATCGGCACAGTGCCGACCGCCTATGCTCTCAACCACGCGGTCCGCGCCGACCAGGTGCAGGTCTTTACCCAGACGAGCGAACGTGCGGCCGCGGTCATCGCAGCCCATGGCGGCGACGGCACCTCGGCGGACCCGCGCAGGGACGTGACGGAGGCAGTCCGCGAACGCACCGTCACCCAGGCCTCGCTACCGGCCCTGCGCGTGCTCATCAGCGATATTTCGAAGGACATCTCCACCTATGGCTCGGTCGCCCGGGTGCCGACCGAGATGACGAAGAACGTCCGCAACGACATGTATCTCTCGAGTGAGCTCCTGACGCTCATCGCCAAATCGGGCAAGCCGGCGGTCTCACCTGCTGAGATGGATGATCTGAAGCGCTATAAAGCCGGGCTCGACGATGCGACGAAGTTCATCCCCGGCTGGGTCAAGGTCGCGGTCGCGATCGCGCTCGGTCTCGGCACGATGGTCGGCTGGAAGCGCATCGTTGTGACGGTCGGCGAGCGGATCGGCAAGAGCCATCTGACCTACGGCCAGGGCGCGAGCGCCGAGCTCGTCGCGATGGCGACGATTGAAGCCGCCGATATGTGGGGCTTGCCGGTCAGCACCACGCACGTGCTGTCATCGGGCGTCGCCGGAACCATGGTCGGGAATGGCGCCGGCCTGCAATGGGGCACCATCCGCAATCTCGCGATGGCCTGGATCCTGACGCTGCCGGCGGCGATCACTCTGGCGGGGGCGCTCTATTGGGTTTTCCGCCAGACCTTCTGATCGCGTCGCTTTCGGGCGAGAGCGAGTTATAATTCCTCGGCAGCGCAAAGAGACGCTGACAGCGGCGAGCCCGTCCGCTTGCCGCGCCGGCGACGGCCAACGCAGTCCATAAGATCCCGCACCTCGTCCGGCGTGACGCTGTCGCGTTTCATGACGAGGCCGACGATCGGATCGTCCAGCATCTCATCGATGCTGGGCTCGCGATTGCCTGTAAAGAGAGTGAAAGCTCTCATTTCGCCGCTCCCTGCATTACATAAAATTAAGGGCGGGCGGGGCGAAACCGCCTACCCTTACATTGCCACTTTAAAAGCGCTTGATTGCGGTTTAATGATCCGAATGGGGCATCACTAAGGCGTCGGCAGCAGCGGCGAGTCCGCCACCTCGACGACGCGGGCGCGATCGAAACCATTGAAAGCCGTGCGCAGGCAGCTGCCATAAGCCCCGAGCTGGCCGATCTCGAACCAATCGCCTTCGCGAATGTCGTCGGGCAACAGGAATGGCCCGTGCATGTGGTCGGCGCTGTCGCAGGTCGGACCGAACAGCTCGAAGGGCCGGAGCAGCGCGGTCGATGGGATTGGCCGAAGCAGTTTCACGGGGAAGCGAAAGCCCGGCACGCCGGCATCCGACAGGCTGCCATAGATCCCATCATTGATGTAGAGCGCGTCGCCGCGGCGCAGCTGCACCTGAACGACGACCGACACGCCGCCCGCGACCAACGCACGGCCGGGCTCCGCCCAGAGCTGCACGCCGGCATGACCGAGCTCGGCGACCGCTTCCTTGATCGTCGCCATGTAGGCGCTCAAGGGCGGCGGCACGACATCGGGATAGCTCACGGGAAAACCGCCGCCGAGATCGACGACGTCAACGGCGACGCCCGATGCGCGGATGGTCTCGCCAGCAAGCTTGAGAGCGCGCGCATAGGCGTCGGGCTCGAGGCATTGGGAGCCGACATGGAAGCAGAGGCCGAGACGCGCCGCGCGTGGCCGCGCAGCGGCGAGCAAGCGCGCCGCCTCGTCGGGCGCTGCGCCAAACTTGCCCGAAAGGTCGTAGACGGCGCCGCCTTTCGGCAAAGCCAAGCGGACAAATAGCCCGAGATCCGCGGCCTCGGCGCCACCGTGGCGAGTCTCGGCGAGGATCTTGGCAAGCTCATCCGCGCTGTCGAGCGCGAAGTCGCGCACGCCGTGCTGTCGATAGGCTTCGCGGATCGCGGCCCGCGCCTTAACCGGATGCATGTAGTGGATGGCGGCCTCGGGAAACATCGAGCGCACGAGCGCGATCTCGCTCGGCGAGGCGCAATCGAAGTGGCGCACGCCGCCGGCATGGACGGCGCGCAGCACGGCTGGCTCGGGATTGCATTTGACCGCATAGAGCGTCTCACCCGGGAAAAGCGCAACGAAGCGCGCGGCGGCGTCTTCGATCGCGGCTGGGCGCAGGCAGTGCAGCGGCAAGAACGGCCGTTCTGCCGCCACCGCTTCGGCGACAAAAGGATGCGGACGATCGCCGACATCGAATTTGCGACGCAGCGGCGAGACGGCGGTACGAAAGCGAGAGATGGCCATGGCGTAAACCTCGCGGCCAGCCCGCGAAGACTGGCGACAGGTCCCTTGAGGCGCGATGCCCTCAGGGAAAGCGATGATCGGAAAAGGATTGGCGGCTGATGGGGCGAAGGCCCTCGATCGGCTACCGTGCGGTCTCAAGGACCGCCCGCCTCAGGGCAACAAGCATATCGTGCTCCTCTAAGGAGACCGGCCCACTGTCGACCGGCTCGACCGAAAAGGACGCGTTACGTCGTTGCATAACCTCGAAGGGCCATCGGCACGTGCGATCTGCGTTCGGCGCGTATATATGCCGATGATCGGTGGATACAAGATTAATTTTCGCCCGCGCTTCGTTTTTTCTCAACGTGTGGCGGCGACGAGGGCGAGATACTCCCAAACCATCGTCGCTGCGGCGAGCGCAGTGATCTCGGCGACGTCGTAGGCGGGCGCCACTTCGACAACATCCATGCCGCGAAAGCTCAAGCCGCCCAAGCGGCGCAGGATCGCCTGCGCTTGCCAAGTGGCAAGGCCGCCGATCTCGGGCGTGCCGGTGCCGGGCGCGAAAGCTGGATCGAGCGCGTCGATATCGAAGCTGAGATAGGCGGGCCGATCGCCGATTACGCCGCAAATCCGCGCCGCGATCGCAGCGGGTCCTTCCTCATGCACGGCTTGGGCCGTCAGGATCGTAACGCCCTTGCCGAGCGTCCAGTCATGGATCTCGCGCTGGACTGGCGAGCGGATGCCGATCTGCACCATCCGCTTCGGATCGACAAGGCCTTCCTCGATTGCGTGATAGAAGACCGAGCCATGGCCGTATTTCTGCCCAAACGTATCGGGCCAGGTATCGACATGCGCGTCGAAATGGACGAGCGCGAGCGGCCCGATCCGCCGCGCGAGCGCGCGCAGCAGGGCGAGCGTGATTGCGTGATCGCCGCCAAGCGTAAGAAGATGCTTCACCGTGCGCGCCTCGTTCTCGATCGCTTCGAGGCTCGCCGCGAGATCGCCGAGCGCGATCGGCAAATTGCCGATATCGGCAAGATCGAGCGTCGCGGGCTCGATCCAGCGGCCGGGATGGGCGCCATCGACCAGCATATGGCTCGCGCGGCGGATCGCCTCGGGTCCGAACCGGGCGCCGCTGCGATTGGAGGTGGCGAGATCGAGGGGCACCCCGGCGATACAGAATTCCGCGTCGCGGTTGCTGCGTGCAACGCCCAAGAAGTTGGGCGGCAACGCAAAGGTCGGCACAGCCATCGCGATCTCCTCATCGACACCACGCCAAAGGCGGGAAGCGGATCGTCGCATCCGATCCGGTCCGGCCGGCTTTATCAGCAATAGGGGCCTCTGAACAGGGGTTTCGGCCCGGCTGGGCGCGACACGATAGTGTCACAAAGCTCCGATAACTGTCGTGGCCGGTCGCGCCATCGCCCGCAGGAGAGCTCATGAACGAATCCGCCAGCGCCATCGCCTTGGAGCTCAATTCCGCGGGGCGCGAGGCGCAGCCCGCGGAAATCGACCCGCGCGCGGCAACGCCGCAATCGCCCGCGCGCTTCCTCAACCGCGAGCTCTCCTGGCTCGCCTTCAATCAGCGGGTTCTGGAGGAAGCCAGCAATCCGGCGCATCCGTTGCTGGAGCGCGTGCGCTTTCTCTCGATCTCCGACAGCAATCTCGATGAATTCTACATGGTGCGGGTCGCCGGGCTGATGCATCTCGCCGCCGCGGACATTCCGGCGAAGAGCCAGGACGGGCTGACGGCGGAGCAGCAATTGGCGGCGATCGGCGTCTACGCCTCGGCGCTCATCGAGCGCCAGCAACGCTGCTGGCGGGATTTGCAGCGCCTGCTCCAGGCGGAAGGGATCGCGCTGCTGACGGAGGCTGATCTGAGCGCGGAGGACTGCGCCTGGCTCAAGCGCCTGTTCACCGACAAATACCTCCCGGTGCTGACGCCGATCGCGGTCGATCCCGCGCATCCCTTCCCCTTCGTCGCCAACCGCGCTTTGGCGGTGATTGCGGAGCTGCGACGGCCCGACGGATCGGAGATCAACGGCCTCGTCCTCATCCCGGAGACGATCGAGCGGTTCATCCGCCTGCCCGGCGAGGGCATCCGCTTCATCCCGGTCGAGCAGGCCCTGTTCGCGGCCGGCCTCGACGAGCTCTTCCCGGGCTCCGAGGTCATGGGCCGCGGCCTTTTCCGCGTGCTCCGCGACAGCGACATCGAGATCGAGGAGGAAGCCCACGACCTGATGGAGATGTTCGAATCCGCGCTGAAGCTCCGGCGGCGCGGCCGGATCATCCGGCTGAGCTTCGACGCCGAAACACCGGCGCGGCTCAGGAACTTCGTCGTGCGCGAGATCGGCGCGGCGCCCGAAGACGTCGCGGTGCTCGACGGCATGGTGGGGCTGTCCGATGTCCGCCAGCTGATCACCTCGTCTCGGCCCGATCTGCTGTTCCCGCCCTATACCCCGCGCTTCCCCGAGCGGATTCGCGATTTTGGCGGTGATTGCTTCGCCGCCATCCGCCAGAAGGACATCGTCGTTCATCACCCCTACGAATCCTTCGACGTCGTCGTTCAGTTCCTGCGCCAGGCGGCACAGGATCCGACGGTGGTCGCGATCAAGCAGACGCTTTATCGGACTTCGGAGGATTCGCCGATCGTTGCCGCCCTGATCGATGCCGCCGAGGCCGGCAAATCCGTCACCGCCATCGTCGAGCTCAAGGCGCGGTTCGATGAAGAGCGCAACATCCGCTGGGCGCGACGGCTCGAGCGTGCCGGCGCGCAGGTGATTTTCGGCTTCGTCGACCTCAAGACCCATGCAAAGGTGTCGCTGGTCGCGCGGCGCGAGACCGACGGCCTGCGCTCCTACGTCCATTACGGCACCGGCAACTATCACCCCGTGACGGCGCGGATCTATACCGACCTCTCTTTCTTCACTTGCGATCCGGCGCTGTGCCGCGACGCGGCGCGGCTCTTCAACTTCCTCACCGGCTATGCCCGCCCGTCGAAGCTCGAGAAGCTCGCGATCTCGCCGATCGGCATCCGCGAGCGGCTCCTCGAAGGAATCGAGGCCGAGATCGCCCATGCCAAGGCCGGCCGCAAGGCCGCGATCTGGGCGAAGATGAATTCCTTGGTCGATGGCGAGATCATCGACGCGCTTTACCGGGCCTCGGAGGCCGGCGTCGCAATCGTGCTCATCATCCGCGGCATCTGCTGCTTGCGTCCGGGAATCCCGGGCCTCTCCGACAATATCGTCGTGCACAGCATCGTCGGGCGCTATCTCGAGCATGCGCGGATCGTCTGCTTCGGTGCCGGACATACCCTGCCCTCGCCCGAGGCCAAGGTGTTCATCTCGTCCGCCGATTGGATGCCGCGCAACCTCGACAGCCGCGTCGAGACCCTGGTCCCGATCGAGAACCCGACCGTGCATCAGCAAATCCTCGACCAGATCATGGGCGCCAATCTGCGCGACGAGGCGCAAAGCTGGGAGCTGAAGCCCGACGGTACCTTCGAAAGGCTGTCCCAGGCCGCCGACGCCCCCAGCGCCCATGTTTATTTCATGACTAATCCGAGCCTTTCGGGTCGCGGCAGCGCCTTGAAAAAGGGTCCCGCGCAAAGCCATGCGGCGGCACGTGCTCATGGCTGGGGAAGGAAATTCGATGACTGACGCGGGTGTCATCACACCGCGCGCCGCGGACGGCTTGTCCGAGGCGACGCGCAAAGGGATCATCGCCTCGGCCTTCTATCAGAACGGTATCCGCCGCGACATTCCGATCACCGGATGCGGCCTTGCCTGCTATCGCGAGACCGGCGTCGTCTGGCTCGGGCTGCACGAGCCCGAAGAGGAGCTGCTGCGCATCATCCAATCCGAATTCGGCTTGCATGAACTGCTGATCGAGGACGTGCATCAGGCGCATCAGCGGCCGAAGCTCGACACCTATAGCGACGTGGTCTTCCTCGCCGTGCGGACGGCGCAGCTCATCAAGGGCGAGATCGCATTCGGCGAGACCCATCTGATCGTCGGCAAGGGCTATGTCGTCTCGATCCGGCACGGCGCCTCGGCCTCCTATGCCGATGTGCGCGCGCGTTGCGAGCGCGCGCCCGAGCTCATGCGCATCGGCGAGAGCTTCATCGTCTACGCCATCCTCGACTTCATCATCGATCAGTATTTTCCGGTGCTCGACGAGATCGAGGACGAGCTCGAGCTCATCGAGAAGGAAATCTTCGCCGTAACCCCGGCCAACGAGAAGATCGAGCGCATCTACCGGCTGCGCGTCGAGCTGCAGCGCATGCGCCGGGTCGTCGCACCGATGGTCGAAATTTCCAACCGGCTGGGCCGCCACGAATTCCCCGCGAGCGCCGCGGCGATCGTGCCCTATTTCCACGATCTCCACGACCATGTTCAGCTCGTCAACGACGCGATCGCCGATCTGCGCGAAAGGCTCGCCTCGGCCTTCGAAGCGACCCTGCTGCTCGCCTCGGCGCGCCAGAACGACATCGTCAAGAAGCTCGCGAGCTGGGCCGCGATCCTTGCCGTGCCGACGGCAATCGCCGGCATCTACGGCATGAATTTCAAATTCATGCCCGAGCTCGACTGGCAATTCGGCTATCCCTCGGTGATGGTGTTCATCCTCGGGCTTTGCGCCTTTCTCTATTACCGCTTCAAGCGCGCCTCCTGGCTCTGAGGCGCTCGCATCCCCGTGTCGCACCATGCCGCATCCGCAAGAAGGGCTGGTTTCACGCGCATCGCCCTCGCCTTGGCGCTTCTTTCAGGCTTCGGCCACGCCGCGCGCGCGGCCGCGGCGCCGAAGACGATCGTGCTGAGCGTCGAGGCCAGCGGCGCGCTGCCCGGCTTCCGGATCAGCGAGGCCGCGCCCTATCTCGCGGCCGAGATGGCGAAGGCAAAGGTCGAGGGCTGGACCTTCGCTCCGGCGGCGCCAAGCACTGCGCATGCCGCCAATCGCGTCGCGTGGCACTTCCGTCTCAACCCTTATGCCGGCGGCACCATCCGCCAGATCGTGCCGATACCGGCGCTCCGTCGCGTCTTCGGCATCCATCGTTTCGTGACCGCGGAGCTACGGCTCTATATCGGCGGCGAGTACCAGACCATGAGCTTCGGCCAGGCGACGATCGAGGGCGGTCCCGCAGACAAGGATCTTGCGGACTTCGTTGCGCGGCTCACGGAAAATCTCTTGGGCGCGCATGGCGCTTATCGCGCGATCGATCGGAACGCCAGCGGCGGCAATGGCAGCGTCGCGCCGCGATAGGATCTCGCCTTTTCCGATCGGGTCGCGGAGCCAGGATTGATTCGCCGGGCGGGTCTTCTCGTCGCCTCAGCGCTTTTCTGTGCATTCGCGCCGAGCGCGGGAGCGGACGAGGCGGGTGCGCCGGAGGCGGATCTCACTACCGCCAACAATTTCTTCACGCGCGATAGCTTGACCGGCGACTGGCTCCGCTACCGCACACGCTTGGAGGAGCACGGTTTCGAGCTCGGCGGCGATGAGATCGCCGAGATTCTCGCCAATCCGATCGGCGGACAAAAGCAGCGCATGACCGTCGAAGGGCGGCTCGAGCTTTTCCTCAATGTCGATCTCGAGAAGGCCGTGCACTGGACCGGCGCGAGCTTTCACGCGAACGCCTATCAGATTCACGGCCGCGGCTTGTCGGCCAATGCTATCGGCAATCTCTTGACTGTGAGCAACATCGAAGCGCAACGTTCGACGCGGCTCTTCGATCTTTGGCTGCAGCAGGAGCTCTTCGATCATGCCGTCTCCATTCGCGCCGGCCAGATCGCCGCCGATGATGAATTCTATGTCAGCCAATATGCGACGCTCTTCATCAACTCGACCTTCGGCTGGCCGGCAATCCTCGGCGCCGATCTGCCGAGCGGCGGCCCGGCCTATCCCTTGGCGACGCCGGGCTTGCGCATCAAGGCAGCGCTGACGCCGGCGCTGAGCTTCGCGATCGCCGCCTTCAACGGCGATCCCGCCCATCCAGGGCCGGGCAACGCGCAGCAGCGCGATGCCGGCGGCACCAACTTTCGCCTCGACAGCGATCGCTTCCTCATCGGCGAATGGAGCTATAGCAACAATCTCGGGCCCGACCGCGAGGGACTGCCGGGCACGTTCAAGTTTGGCGCTTGGTATCACAGCGGGCGCTTTCCCGATCAGCGGGACGACACGACCGGCTTGTCGCTGGCAAATCCGGCGAGCACGGGTATCGCAGCATCGCATCGCGGCGATTTCGGCGCCTATTTCATCGCCGATCAGACGGTGTGGCGAGAGCCGGGAACGAGCGACCAAGGGCTCGGCGCGTTCTTTCGCATCGCCGGCGCCCCGCCCGACCGCAATCTGATCGCGTTTCATGTCGACGCCGGCATCAGCTATAAGGGGCTGCTGCCACGCCGCGACAACGACACAATCGGGCTTGCATTGAGCCTCGCCCGGATCGGTTCGGCACAGCGCGCATTGGCCCGCGACGCGGAGACCTTTACCGGCACGTCTCGGCCGATCCCCGGTTTCGAATCCGTCATCGAGGCAAGCTATCAGGCCGCGCTCACGCCCTGGTGGATCGTTCAACCGGATGTGCAGTTGGTGCTCCATCCCGGCGCGCGCCTCGACGCCGCCGCCACTCCCTCGCCAAAGCCTATCCCCAATGCATTTGTGCTCGGCTTGCGCACGGCCGTGATTTTTTGACGCGGGGGGCGGCGCGTCGCCGAAAGATCACATAACGAAACCGCGGCATGACGCGGGTTTTTGCGCTGCATCATCGGGCCGTTGTCATCAATCTGAGATGTTTTCAAGCGAAGCTAGGACGGGCGGTAGGTGGCTTGGTGTAAAAGCTGGTTTAGGCATGTCGGCAATTCAGCATCGAGTTAAGACTTTCGATCAGGACTTGCAGCGGCTCGACGCGCTAATCAAGGAAATCGGCGGCATGGCGGCGGCGCAGCTCGGCAGCGCGCTCGACGCCTTTACCCGCGACGATCTGGCGCTGGCGGTCCGCGTGATCGAGCGCGATCGCGAAATCGATCGGCTCGAGCGCGAGATCTGTCGCGTTGCCTTGCGCATCGTCGCGCTGCGTCAGCCGGCGGGATGCGATCTGCGCTATGCCTTCAGCGCCTATAAAAGCGCGACGGCGTTCGAGCGGATCGGCGACTACGCCGCGAACATCGCCAAGCGCTTTTGCGTCCTGCGGCAAAATTCCTCGCTTCATCTTGCGCACTCGATGATCGAGATGGGGCGCCGCGCCGAGGATATGACGAAAACGATCACCGAAGCCTTCGTCGAACGCGACGCGGCCAAGGCCTTCGCGGTCTGGCGCGGCGACGCCAAGCTCGATCTCCTGCACACGGCGCTCTTTCGCGAGCTCTTGAGCTACATGATCGAGGATGCGCGCCACATCCCGCTTTGCACGCATCTGCTTTTCATCGGCAAGAATCTGGAGCGCGTCGGCGACCACACCACGAACATCGCCGAAACGCTCTATTTCCTCGTCCACGGAACGCCGCTCACGCGGTCGCGCGCGAAATGCGATCGCGTCAGCCAAATCGCCGAGCCCGCGCTCGAGACGATCGGGGAGACGGCACGACCGCGCAGCGTCGGTTAGGCTTCCCTCTCGATTTCGGGCCGCCGGTTCGCGGACCCCGCGATCACGCGCTGATCACTACCATTTTCGAAAAAGCCAAGCAGGCGGCACGAGAATTGCTTGATGTGCTCGACGCATCACGGCAATCGAAGGAGGCCCCATGCCCTCGCCCGATCCTGCGCGCACACAAATCGAGCGCCAGCGCTGGTTTCAGCTTCTCTTGGGCATCATCGCCATGATGGCGATTTCCAGCCCGCAATATGTCTGGACACTGTTCTTGAAGCCGCTGCAGGCGGCGCTTACCACATCGCTGCCCGCGCTGCAGGTCACCTTCTCGATACTCATCGTGCTGCAGACCGCGCTCTCACCGGCGCAAGGCTGGCTCGTCGACCGGTTCGGGCCGCGTCTTCTGATCGCGATCGGCGCCGCGCTCAGCGGCGCGAGCTGGATCCTCTCCGCCTATGTCAGCAGCGTCGCCGCGCTCTATTGGACCTACGGTGTGCTTGGCGGCATCGGCACCGGGATCGTTTATGTCGGCATCGTCGGGCTGATGGTGCGCTGGTTCCCGGATCGGCGCGGTTTTGCCGCCGGAATGGTCGCCGCGGGCTATGGTTTCGGCGCGATCCTCACCACCTTTCCCATCGACGCGATGCTGCGAAGCGCCGGATATGAGCACACGCTGATCCTGTTCGGCGCGCTCCTCGGCATTCTCGGCGTCGTCGCTTCTCTCGGTCTCAAGAATGCGCCGGCAGAGCTGATGCGATCGGCGCCTGCCGGTGTCTCTGCCGATACCGATACCGCGCCCGCAACGATGCTCAAGACGCCGCTCTTTTGGCTGCTCTTCGCGATGATGACGATGATGTCGACCGGCGGGCTGATGGTGGTCTCGCAATTCGCGGCTTTCGCCAAGGATTTCGGCGTCGCCGATCTCTTCGTCTTTGGCTTGGCCGCGCTGCCCCTCGCGCTCACCATCGACCGCATCACCAACGGGCTAACGCGGCCGTTCTTCGGCTGGGTGTCCGATCATATCGGCCGCGAGAACACCATGGGTCTCGCTTTCTTCCTCGAAGCGCTGTCGATCGCGCTCCTGCTCTATTTTCGCAGCAACGCGACGCTCTTCGTGCTGTTATCCGGCGTCGTCTTCCTCGGTTGGGGCGAGATTTTCTCGCTGTTTCCGGCGACGCTCACCGATACTTTCGGCACGAAGCACGCAACCACCAATTACGGCTTCCTCTATCTGGCGCAGGGCATCGGCTCCATTCTCGGCGGTCCATTCGCCGCGCTCATCCACGACGCCGCAGCGAGCTGGGTTTCCGTCTTCGGCCTCATTATCGGCATGGATGCGCTCACGGCGCTGCTCGCTTTGACGGTGCTCAAAACGATGCGCCACCGCTGGCTCAGCCGCGCCGGCGCGCCACAGCTGGCCGCCGCTGAATGACCCGCACACCGTAGAGATTGAACGCCGGTCGCCTCCGTGACGCGCGATAAGGCTTGCGCGGTTCTTGGTTTGTGTTCTTAACATCGGAACCGCCACGTGTCCTCGGACTGGCGGCTCATGCAATTCGCGATCGCCTTTGAAGCCCCCCTTATCTCGCGCGGCTTCGCGACCGGCTCTTGGCATTCTTCGGGCCACAACGTGATGCCCAGCGTTTCGATCCGCTCAGTCAACTCGTCAACGCCATGATCAGCTCGCGCACGCGAGACGAGGTTGCGCGTGCCGCTTTGCGCGGCTGCGCTATCGCTATCCGCGCTGGGCACCACTCATCGATGCCGCGCCTCCGGCGATCGAGGCGGTCATTCGCCCGGCAACCTTCGCCGAGGTGAAGGCGGCGCAACTGCCGATCGCGCTACGCCAGATCGGCGCCACCACGCTTGATCGAAATATTTGTCGACACCTACGCGCGAGCGCAGGACCGTCCGGAGAAAATCTTTCCGCTATGGAGACCAGTTCCCGATGCGGATCAGACAATTCCAAGCCGCCATGCGCGGAGTTGTTCCGCGCATCGACGGGTTCATCTCACGTTCCAAACACGTGGATGGCCGGGACTCGGCCGGTGGCCGGCCCGGCCATGACGGATTAGTTGTTAAACTTGTTCGTAAGACTCGCTTCCGCCGCAAAAATAGCTCAACGGACAGCCGTGGCACAGAGGCCGGTCATGACGATAAGGAAGTCGCGGCGAGAACTTTTGCAACCGAGAAGTCTTCCCCGGACAGCCCTACGCGCAGGCGGGGCGGATGATCGGGTTTGAAGCGATCTGCCGTGGGCTGAAGGCCTAGCCGGCAACGGCGCGCGGCGGCGCGAGATCGCCGCGCCGGGGCGAGACGACACGAGAGGCCGGCAAGGTGACGGTGACGATCGTGCCTGCGCCGACCTCGCTCGCGAGCGCGATCGTGCCGCCATGGAGCTTCACCAGGCCGCGCGTGATCGAGAGGCCGAGGCCGTTTCCTTCGATATCGCGGATGGCATCGCGCGGCGCGCGCTCGAAGGGCGTGAACACGCGCTCGAGCGCCTCGGGCGGGATGCCGACACCGGTATCGGACACGCGAATGACCGCCTCGCCGCCATCACCGAGCGACGCCGCGACCTCGACCCTTCCGCCCTCGGGCGTGTATTTCACCGCGTTGGAGAGAAGGTTGAGCATAATCTGGCGCAGCGCCTTGGCGTCGGCCTCGATGGTCAAATCGCCATGGG
>CAYMNX010000152.1:0-1533 GCA_964391905.1 uncultured Rhizobiaceae bacterium | reverse complement strand
GTCCAGGGTGCGCCGGCAAAGCCGATCAGCGCGACACGCGGCGGAAGGTCGGCTTTTACAAGCCCGATCGTCCGGTACACCGGCTGCAGCCGCGCTGTCACCCCATCGGGCCGCAGCGCTGCGACCGCGCGCGCCTCCCGGATCGGCTCGAGCCGCGGCCCCTCGCCGGTCTCGAACCAGAGCGCCTGGCCCAGCGCTTGCGGCACGACGAGAATGTCGGAGAAGAGGATCGCCGCATCCATGCCGAAGCGCCGGATCGGCTGCAAGGTTGCCTCGGCCGCGATCTCGGGCGTGTAACAGAGATCGAGAAAGCCGCCGGTTTTGGCGCGAAGCTCCCGGTATTCGGGCAGATAGCGCCCGGCCTGGCGCATGAGCCAGACGGGCGGCACGGTCGGCGTCTCGCCGGCGAGCACGCGAAGGATCGGCTTTTCGGATCGGTCCATCCCTTGCTCTTACTCTTTCCTATCTAGATTCTAAAGGAAGAGGAGGTAGTGGTAGGTCGCATACTGGGGATTAAAAGGAATGCCCGATCTATCCGCGTGCCGCAGAGCTCGCTCCGCCTCCGGGCCAAACCCGTGTATAAACGCGTCATGAACCGAGCTGCCATGGCGGAAATGACGCACTTCCAGCCCTTGTTGAAATCCGGGAAAACCGGGGACCGCTATTGCGTCGAACAAAATTTTCCCCAGCTTCAAAAGCGCCCGCCGATCTTATCCCGAGTCCCGGCGGCGGAGGATGAATCGAAGCGCTTCGGGGTCGGTCCTGCTCGTTCTCCGATGGTCGCGGCTTATCCCCATTCCTTCCACCGCTTTTGCCGGAGCGCGATTTGACTCGGTTCCATCTTCACCTCGTCTCCGACTCGACCGGCGATACCGTCCATTCGGTCGCGCGCGCCTGCCTCGTACAATTCGAGGATACGGATGCGATCGAGCATATCTGGTCGATGGTTCGCACCAAGGCGCAGATCGATCGCGTCATCGGCGGCGTGGCTGCCAATCCCGGCGTCGTGCTCTATACGCTCGTTAATGAGTCGCTGCGCCAGCCTTTGATCGAAGGTTGCCGCAAGCTGCAGGTACCGGCAATCCCGGTGCTCGATCCGGTAATCGGCGCGCTTGCCTCCTATCTCGGCCGGCAGTCGCGCGGGCTTCCCGGCCAGCAGCATATGCTCGACAGCGAGTATTTCCAGCGCATCGACGCCATGACCTTCGCGCTCAACCACGACGACGGCCAGTCGCTCTGGGGCCTCAACGATGCCGATGTCGTGCTCGTCGGCGTGTCGCGCACCTCGAAGACGCCGACCTGCATCTATCTCGCCAATCGCGGTATCAAGGCCGCCAATGTTCCAATCGTGCCCGGTGTTCCGATTCCGCAGGAAGTCTTCGAGCTGACCCGGCCGCTGATCGTCGGGTTGACCAACGACCCCGACCGGCTGATTCAGGTGCGGACGCAGCGCCTCGCCTCGCTTCATACCGGAGAGCGCAGCGAATACACCGATCTCGCCAAGGTGCGCGAGGAGGTGACGCAAGCGCGGCG
>CAYMNX010000151.1:0-6374 GCA_964391905.1 uncultured Rhizobiaceae bacterium | reverse complement strand
TCGAGGGCGAGACGATTCATTACGCCTATCCGGTGGCGATCTGCGCCGCCCAACGTCCGTGATCGGCCGGTGCCCTTGATCCACCCGCGCGGACCGCTAAGGTAGCCGCCAAATTCTGTAGGAGAAACGCCCGTGAGCGTCATCGGCCACTACAGCCTCAAAACCCGCCGCACCCTCAATGTCGACGGCAAGAGCTATGATTATTTCAGCCTCGAAGCGGCCGCGCAGGCGGCGGGGCTTGGCGACATCTCGCGACTGCCGTTTTCGATGAAAGTGCTGCTCGAGAACCTGGTCAGGCTCGAGAATGGCCGCACCGTCACGGTCGATGACATCAAAGCGGTGGCGGAATGGCTGAAGACCCGCACCTCGGAGCGCGAGATCGCTTTCCTGCCGGCGCGGGTGCTGATGCAGGACCTGACCGGCGTCCCGGCGGTGGTCGATCTCGCGGCGATGCGCGAGGCGATGGTGAAGCTCGGCGGCGATCCCAAGAAGATCAATCCGCTCGCACCGGTCGATCTCGTAATCGATCACTCGGTGATGGTCGACAGTTTCGGCAACCCCCAGGCCTTCCGCAACAATGTGAAGGTCGAGTTCGAGCGCAATCAGGAGCGCTATACCTTCCTGCGCTGGGGGCAGAGCACCTTCGACAATTTCCGCGTCGTGCCGCCCGGCACTGGCATCTGCCACCAGGTCAATCTCGAATATCTCGGCCAGGTGGTCTGGACCACTGACGAGAAGGGCAAGACCATCGCCTATCCCGACACGCTGGTCGGCACCGACAGCCACACGACCATGATCAATGGCCTCTCGGTGCTGGGCTGGGGCGTCGGCGGCATCGAGGCCGAGGCCGCGATGCTGGGCCAGCCCATCTCGATGGTGTTGCCGGAAGTCATCGGTTTCCGCGTCACCGGCAGCTTGCGTGAGGGCGCGACCGCGACCGATCTCGTGCTCACCGTGACGCAAATGCTGCGCAAGAAGGGTGTGGTCGGGCGCTTCGTCGAATTTTACGGGCCCGGGATCGGCAATATGGCCCTCGCCGATCGCGCTACCATCGGCAATATGGCGCCCGAATATGGTGCGACCTGCGGCTTCTTCCCGATCGATGCCGAAACCATCCGCTATCTGAAGCTCAGCAGCCGCGATCCGCAGCGCATCGCCCTGGTCGAGGCTTACGCCAAGGCACAAGGCCTCTGGCACGACGAGAAATCGCCCGAGCCCCAATTCACCGACACGCTCGAGCTCGATCTTGGCTCGGTCGAGCCCTCGCTTGCCGGCCCGCGCCGGCCGCAAGATCGCGTCTCACTGAGCGGCGTCGCCCAGAACTTCACCACCGAGCTGCCGAAGCTCGCGGCGACACGCAAGCCGGAGAACGCGAAGGGCGAGCAAGCGGTGAAGGGCGCCAATTATGCGCTGAAGGACGGCGCGGTGGTGATCGCTGCCATCACCTCCTGCACCAATACTTCGAATCCCAGCGTCATGCTCGGCGCCGGCCTCGTCGCGCGCAATGCCTTGAAACGCGGCCTCAAGGTGAAGCCTTGGGTCAAGACCTCGCTCGCGCCCGGCAGTCAGGTGGTGAGCGACTACTACGCCGCCTCCGGCCTGCAGCAGGATCTCGACGCGCTCGGCTTCAACCTCGTCGGCTATGGCTGCACCACCTGCATCGGCAATTCCGGACCCTTGCCCGAGCCGATCGCCGAAGCAATCGAGGATGGCGATCTCGTCGTCGCCGGTGTCCTCTCCGGCAATCGCAATTTCGAGGGCCGCATCCACCCGCTGGTGCGGGCGAACTATCTCGCCTCGCCACCCCTCGTCGTCGCCTATGCCCTCGCCGGCTCGGTCAATGTCGATCTGACGCGCGATGCCCTGGGCGAAGATCCCGATGGCAAGCCCGTCTATCTGAAAGACATCTGGCCTTCCAACCGTGAGATCGCCGATACCGTGAAAAGCGCCGTCACCGATGCGATGTTCAAGAAGCGCTACGGCAACGTGTTCGAGGGGCCGGAAGAGTGGAAGAAGGTGCCGCTCGTCCAAGGCATGACCTTCTCCTGGGATCCCGGCTCGACCTATCTCGCCTCGCCGCCCTATTTCGAGAACATGCCGAAGACACCCGGCCCGCTCGTCGACATCACCGGCGCGCGCGAATTGGCGATCTTCGGCGACAGCATCACCACCGATCACATTTCGCCGGCGAGCTCGATCAAGAAGGACAGCCCGGCCGGGCAATATCTCTTGGAGCACCAGGTGCGGCCGCAGGATTTCAACTCCTACGGCGCGCGCCGCGGCACGCATCACGTGATGATGCGCGGCACCTTCGCCAATATCCGCATCAAGAACGAGATGGTGCCGGGCACGGAAGGCGGCGTTACCAAGCACCAACCCGATGGCAAGGTTATGCCGATCTACGATGCGGCGATGCAATATCAGAAGGAAGGCGTGCCGCTCGTCGTCATCGGCGGCAAGGAATACGGCACCGGCTCATCGCGCGACTGGGCGGCGAAGGGCACGAAGCTCCTGGGCGTCAAAGCGGTGATCGTCGAGAGCTTCGAGCGCATCCATCGCTCGAATCTCGTCGGAATGGCGGTCCTCCCGCTGCAGTTCAAGAACGGCATGACGCGGCAGAGCCTGAAGCTCGACGGCACCGAGCGCTTCGACATCCTCGGCATCGCCGATGGCTTGAAGCCGCGCGCCGATCTCAAATGCCGCATTCATCGCGCCAACGGCACGGTCGACGAGATCATGCTGCAATGCCGCATCGATACGCTCGACGAGCTCGAATATTTCCGCCATGGCGGCATTCTGCAGTTTGTGCTGCGCGGGATGATGAAGCAGTGAGAGCTGTAAGCGATAAGCCGTAAGCTATAAGCGAATGCGCGGCTTACAGCTCACGGCTTAAAGCTTATGGCTTATAGCTACTTCATCGGCGAGAAAGACGTCGGGATCAGGATCCGGCATTCCTGAGAGATGAGCGGCGAGGGTTGCGCCTGGCCGCGGAGGAATTCCTGCCAGGCCGGGTCTTTCGCCATGGCACCACGACGCGCTTCGCGGTCGGCGAGCGATTCATATTTCCACATATGCACGATCTGGTTGAGCGTGCCGATTTCGGTGGTAAAGAATCCGACCAAGCCGCCGAGATGCTTCAGCTGTACCGGCAGCCCGTGCTTTTCATAGTAGTCGAGCCATTGCGCCGCTTTTCCAGGATAGGCGGTATAGGTGCGGACTTCCAAGATCACGAGAACCTCCCTTAATCTGTTAACCTTCACGCCGGCGATCGAGAGCGTGGCGAGGCGCACGAGCCGGGTCAAGCCTCACCCGCTTGTGAAAGCGAGTGTCTGGTGTCGGCGGCGCGGTCGACGCAAGATGTCATGGATGGTATCGCGGATCGTTGTCTCGCTCCTCCTCATCCCCTTTGTCGCCAACGGCGTCAGCGCCGATGAAGCGCCAGTGGTGGTCGAGCTCTTCACCTCCCAAGGCTGCAGTTCCTGCCCGCCGGCCGACAAATATATCGGCGAGCTCGCCAAGCGACCGGATCTGCTCGTGCTCGCCTTCCATGTCGAATACTGGAACTATATCGGCTGGACCGATCCCTATTCGAAGCCTTGGGCCACGCGGCGGCAGCGCGAATACGCGGCAAGGTTGAAGCAGCGCTTCATATACACACCGGAGATCGTGGTGCAGGGTGCGGCCGAGGGCATCGGCTCCGAGCGTGAGAACATCGAAGCCCTGATCCGCGCCGCGGCGGAGAAACGTTCGCCCCATCCCGATCTCAAGCTGCGTTGGCGCGATGACGGCGCGCTCGTCGCCGATATCGGCGACGGGCGCTCGCCGCCCGGCCAACCCGCGATCGTTTGGCTCGTCGGCTTCGACCGCATGCATACAACCGAGGTCCTATCCGGCGAAAATGAGGGCAGGACTGCCTGGGACCATCACCCGGTACGGTATTTCCGCCGCCTCGGCGCCTGGGCCGGCTGGTCGGAAGAGCTGGTCGTCCCCGCCGACGAGGCGAAGAATCTCGGCGACTATGGCGCCGCGATCCTCGTGCAGCAGGATGGCGCCGGCCCGATCCTTACGGCGGCGAGCATCGCGCTGCCGAAGCCTTAGTCCCGTCCTCGCGAGCGGAGCGAAGCGATCGAGGGATGCGCGATAACTCCCTGGATCGCCTCGTCGGCCATGCCGCCCGCGCGATGGCGGTCGAAACGGATTTAAGCGGCCAAGCCTCTTGCCAGCACGGAGGAGAGGCGTTTCGCAAAGCTCGCCGGATCGGGCAGCGGCTCGCCTTCGAGGATGCGCGCCTGATCCAAGAGGATCCAGGCGAAATCGCCGAGCGCATCGGCGGCACCCTCTTTCCCGGCGAGCGCGACGAGGCGCGCGATCAAGGCGTGCTTCGGATTGATCTCGAGGATGCGCTTTGACGTATTGCCCGCGCCCAGTTGCTTGTGCTGGCGCAGGAGCCGCTCCAGATGCATGTCCATATCGTGCTCGTCGGCGACGAGGCAGACGGCGCTCTCGGTCAGCCGCTTCGAGGCGCGCACATCCTTGACCGCCTCGCCGAGCGACAGCTTCAGGACCGCGACCAGGGAGGCAACATCGCCCTCGAGCTTGTCGCTCGCCTCCTCCTTCTTCTCCGCGGGTGCGATCTTGTCCAGATCGGCGGCGCCGCGCGTCACCGATTTGAACGGTTTCTTCTTGTACTCGCCCAATCCCGGCATCCAGAATTCATCGACCGGATCGGTCAGCAGCAGCACCTCGACGCCGCGCGTGCGGAAGCCTTCGAGCTGCGGGCTGCGCGATACGGATTCGAGACTGTCGCCCGCGATCGTGTAGATCGCCTCCTGGCCGGGCTTCATGCGCGCGACATACTCGTCGAGCGAGACGAGGTCCTCGCCCGCGGTCGAGCGAAAGCGCGCGAGCTCCAAGAGCTGGTCGCGATTGTCACGATCCTCGTAAATCCCCTCCTTCACCACCGCGCCGAAATTCCCCCAGAATTTCGCGTATTCCGCCGGCTCGTCCTTGGCTTTCTTGGCGAGCTCCGACAGGACGCGCTTGGTGATCTGGCCGCGCATGCGCTGCATCATCGGGTTGTTCTGCAGCATCTCGCGACTGACATTGAGCGGCAGGTCCTCGCTGTCGACGACGCCGCGCAGGAAGCGCAGGTAGGGTGGCAGCAGCTCCTGTGCATCCTCGGTGATGAAGACCCTCCGGACATAGAGCTTGACGCGATGCTTGCGCTCCGGCTCGAAAAGATCGAACGGCTTGCTGCCGGGCACGAACAGCAAGGTCGTGTACTCGTAGGTGCCTTCGGCCTTGTTGTGCAGCGTCAGCCACGGCTCGTCGAAAGCGTGGGCGACATGGTGATAGAATTCCTTGTATTGATCGGCGGTGATCTCGCTCTTCGGCCGCATCCACAGGGCCGAGGCGGCGTTGAGCGTCTCGTCCTTGCCGGCATGGTCGAGCACGATCGGCAAGGCGATGTGGTCCGAGTATTTCTTGACGATCTCGCGGAGGCGCTCGGGCTTCGTGTACTCCTCATCGGCCTCGTTGAGATGAAGAGTGATGGTGGTGCCGCGTTTCTCGCGCGTCGTTTCTTCGATGGTGAACTGGCCCTTGCCATCCGAGACCCAGCGATGCGCGATCTCCTCGCCGGCCTTCCGCGAGACGACCTCGACCTCGCTCGCAACCATGAAAGCCGAATAGAAGCCGACGCCGAACTGGCCGATGAGGGCCATGTCCTTCTTCTGGTCGCCCGACAGCTCCTTGACGAAAGCCGCCGTCCCCGAGCGCGCGATCGTGCCGAGATTGTCGATCATCTCCTGCCGGCTCATGCCGATGCCATTATCGGAAATGGTGAGGGTGCGCTTCCTCTTGTCGGGCTCGAGCACGACGCGGAAATTCGCGTCGCCCGCGATGAGGCCAGGCTCCGTCAGGGCCTGGTAGCGCAGCCGGTCGCAAGCATCGCTCGCATTCGAGATGAGCTCGCGCAGGAAGATCTCCTTCTCGCTATAGAGCGAATGCGCCACGATCTCGAGGAGGCGGCTGACCTCCGCCTGAAAGTCCCGTTTCTCGGTTGTCATGATTCCCTACCCCGTGTCAGAACGCCCCGAGATATGTGGCGGCGCCTGCTTTCATGCAAGGTCTCGGGGCGTGGTAGGATGGCCCCATGAGCTATGTCCAGCGCGTGCTACAGCCGAACGAGACCCTCATCTATACGACGAGGCTGCACTGGCTCGTCTATGGCCGGGCGGTCTTGCTGCTGCTCCTCGCGCTCATTGCGCTCTGGGGTGCGTCCCAGTTCGGCAGCGCGTTCCAGATGGTACTATGGTTGGTGGCTGCCGGGCTTTTCGGGCTGGCGGTGCTCGATGGCATTGGCGCGGCGCTGC
>CAYMNX010000150.1:0-11630 GCA_964391905.1 uncultured Rhizobiaceae bacterium | reverse complement strand
CCTCATCGAGCTCCCTCTGCATCTGGTTGAAGGCTGCTTCGTCGATGAGCGGCCCGACCAAGGTCTTCTCGTCGCGCGGATCGCCGAGCGCAACCGAGGCGTAGACGCGCTTCAGCCGCGTCAGCAGCGTCTCGTAAAGGCTCTCATGCACGATGAGGCGGCGCAGGCTGGTGCAGCGCTGTCCCGCCGTTCCGATCGCGGCAAAAGCGATGGCGCGCAGCGCCAAGCCGAGATCGGCCGAGGGGCAAACGATCGCGGCGTTGTTGCCGCCGAGCTCGAGGATGGCGCGGGCAAAGCGCGCGGCCAGCACCGGCGCGACCGCGCGCCCCATCGCCGTCGAGCCGGTCGCCGAGACAAGCGGCACGCGCGGATGCGCGACGAGCGCCGCGCCGAGCTCCGCGCCGCCGATCAGAAGCGTGGAAAGGCCCGCGGGCGCGTCGCCGGACTTCGCCCTCGCGCGCTGGAAGAGCGCGTCGACCGCAAGCGCGGTAAGCGGGGTCTTCTCCGAGGGCTTCCAGACGAGCGCATTGCCGCAGACGAGCGCCAACGCCGCGTTCCAGCTCCAGACGGCGACGGGAAAGTTGAAGCTCGAGATGATGCCGACGACGCCGAGCGGATGCCAGGTCTCGAGCATCTGGTGATCGGCGCGCTCGCTCGCGATCGTCTTGCCATAAAGCTGGCGCGAGAGGCCGACGGCGAAATCGCAAATATCGATCATCTCCTGCACCTCGCCCAATCCTTCGGAGAGGATCTTGCCGGCTTCGAGCGTGACGAGGCGCCCCAATCGCGCTTTTTCGGCGCGCAGCTCATCGCCGAAGAGGCGCACCAGCGCGCCGCGGCGCGGCGCCGGCACGAGCCGCCATTCGAGGAAGGCGCGATGCGCCGCGTCGATGGCGCGCGCCGCATCGTCGCTCGAATCGTCCTCGACATGCGCGATGATTTCCCCGGTGATCGGCGTGCGCACGGCGCGCTTCCCGGTGGTGTAACGCGCGGCGCGCACGCCCAGCGCCTCGAGAATCTGCGCGGCCTCTGCGGCCGGCGGCGAAAATCGCGACTTCGCGGCCATGGATTTCTCCCTCGCTGCCGGAGGGGATGATAGCATGGCGAGCGTTGCGGCTGCGGCGGGTGGAGATCGGGGAGGCGATGCCGGCGAAAGAAGCACGGGGGTTGGACGGGATCGATGTGAAGATCCTCTCCGCTTTGCAGCGCGACGGCAGGATGACGATCCAGAAGCTCGCGGGTATCGCGGGCCTTTCCGCGCGCCCGACGCTCGAGCGCGTGCGCCGGCTGCGAGCCGCGGGGATCATCACCGCCTTTCACGCCGTCATCGATATCGATCGCCTCTCGAAGCCGATCACGATCTTCACCGAGATCTCGCTGACGCGGCAGGCGCGCGACGAGCGCATCGAGGCCCGGCTCAAGGCGACCGAGGAAGCGGTCGAGTCTTGGGAGATCAGCGGCGCCTCCGACTATCTCGTGCGCTTCGTCTGCGAGGATCTGACGCACTATCAGACGCTCACCAACGAACTGCTGCGTGACCGCAAGCTCGGCATCGCGCGGATCGTCAGCCACATCGTGCTGCGGCCGGTGAGCAAATTCTCGGGCTATCGCGTCTCGCTTCTCGGCGCGCGCCGCCGTTAACGGACAGCCGATTCTGTCGTCAAGCCGCGGGGCCGCAGCGGTTTCGGCCAAGACCTGCGGCGCCTTCAACCGCACATGTTGGCGTTTTTGGAGAATATTAAGGACGCATCGCAAAAGATCGAGCGCGATCGAAAGGGGCATGCCATGGACGCGATCGAACGCGAAAACCGGTATTCGGCGCATAATTACCATCCCTTGCCCGTGGTGCTGAC
Source organism: uncultured Rhizobiaceae bacterium (assembly GCA_964391905.1). Lineage (GTDB taxonomy): Bacteria > Pseudomonadota > Alphaproteobacteria > ATCC43930 > CGMCC-115725 > CAIKMD01. The sequence continues at coordinate 9,777 of CAYMNX010000150.1, read as the reverse complement.
ACGCGGCGACGGCGCGCGGCTCTGGGATGTCGAGGGCCGGCGCTATATCGACATGATGAGCGCCTACTCCGCCGTGAGCGTCGGGCATGCGCATCCGCGCATCTTGGCGGCGCTCGACGCGCAGGCGCGTCGGCTCGCCGTTCCGTCGCGTGCTTTTTACAGCGACCGGCTCGGCCCGTTCCTTGAGAAGCTCTGCGTGCTTTCGGGGCTGGACAAGGCGCTGCCGATGAATACGGGCGCCGAAGCGGTCGAGACCGCGATCAAGGCGGCGCGCCGCTGGGGCTATCGCGTCAAGGGCATCGCGCCCGATCGCGCCGAGATCATCGTCGCGGCGGGAAATTTCCACGGCCGCACCACCACCATCATCGGCTTTTCCTCCGAGGCCTCGTATCGCGACGGCTTCGGCCCGTTCGCGCCCGGCTTCCGCGCCGTGCCGTTCGGCGATCTCGCCGCGATGGAAGCGGCGATCACGCCCGAGACCGCGGCCGTGCTGGTCGAGCCGATCCAGGGCGAGGCCGGCATCATCGTGCCGCCCAAGGGCTGGCTCGCCGGCGTTCGCGCGCTCTGCGACCGCCACGGCATCCTCCTGATCGTCGACGAGGTGCAGACGGGGCTCGGCCGCACCGGCGCCTGGTTCGCCTTCCAGCACGAGAATATCCGTCCCGACGGGCTCATCCTCGGCAAGGCTTTGGGCGGCGGCGTGTTGCCGGTCTCGGCGCTGGTCGGCACGCGCGAGCTCATGGATGTGTTCACGCCCGGCTCGCATGGCTCGACCTTCGGCGGCAATCCATTGGCTGCTGCGGTCGGACTCGTCGCGCTCAGCGTCATCGAGGAGGAAGGCCTGGTCGGGCGCAGCCGCGATCTCGGCGCGCATATGATGAAGCGACTCGCGGCGATCCGCAGCCCCGCGATCAAGGAGGTGCGCGGCCTCGGACTTTTTGCGGGAATCGAGATCGAGTCGCGCTTTGCCGATGCCCGCACCGTGTGCGAACATCTTTTAGCGCGCGGCGTGCTGTCGAAAGAGACCCATGACACTGTTGTTCGCTTGGCGCCACCTCTTGTCATATCCCGCGAGGATCTCGACTGGGCGCTCGACCGCATCGCCGAGGTCATCCGCGCTCTCGAGCAGCATCCGGAGGCGGCGTAATCATGGACAATGATCGAGACATGATCGGGGGCGATGCGGGCGCACACATTCTCATGTGCGCGCCCGATCATTTCTCGGTCTCCTATCGGATCAACCCGTGGATGGATCCGAAAAAATGGGCGCAGCACGCGGACACGCTCACCGACGAAGCGCGGCGCGAATGGCGCGGCCTTTATCGCCGTCTCAAGAAGCTGGGCGCGACCCTCGAGCTCGTGCCGCCGGTTGCCGACCGGCCCGATCTGGTTTTCACCGCCAACGCCGCCGTGATCATGGATGGCGTCGCGCTGCTCGCTCATTTCCGTCATCCCGAGCGCCAGGGCGAGGAAGCGCATTTCGAGCGCTGTTTTCGCGAGCTCTGGGCGCGCGGCGTGATCGCGGCGGTTCGCCCCATGCCGAACGGCGTCTTTCTCGAGGGCGCGGGCGATTGCGTATGGGACGGATCGCGCCGGATCTTCTGGATGGGCTACGGCCCGCGCTCGGAGCGCGATGCGGCGCGCGTCGTCGAGGAAACCTTCGGCATCGAGACGGTACCGCTCGAGCTCGTCGATCCGCGCTATTATCACATGGATACGGCGCTATCGCCGCTGCCGCGCGGCGAGTTCATGTACGTGCCTTCGGCCTTCAGCGAAGCGGGCTTGCGCCAGATCCATGATCGCGTCGCGCCCGAGCAGCGCATCGCCTTGAGCCCCGAGGACGCGGCCGTCTTCGCCGCCAATTCGGTTCATCTCGGCGACGACATCGTCATGTCGAGCTGCAGCGCCGCCTTGCGGCGGCGCCTCCAGGACGCCGGTTATCGCGTTCACTCGACATCGCTCGCCGCCTTCCATCGCAGCGGCGGCTCGGCCTTCTGCTTGACGCTGCGCCTCGACCGGCGCTCGGCGCGCCAAAGCGCCGCGCTGCAGCGCGCGCTCTGAGGGATCGCTTCACGCGAGGCGGATCGTCGCCGTCGCGCCTTCGACCGCCATTTCCGTATCGTAGCGCACCGACAAGCGGCGCACGCGCTCGAGAATCGCGGCCGCGACCGGCCCTTGCGCCAAGACAGGACGGCCGCGTTGCGCGCGCGGGAGTCCATGACCTAGATCGATCGGATAAAGACGCAGCGCCGAGAGCCGCCGCGCCGTGAATTCCGCGACCGCGACGAGCCCCTGCCAATACTCCCGTGACGCCGGAAAGCCGCGCGTCTCGTTCCCGGTGCGCGCATCGAGGAAATCGGTCGGCGTCGCTTTCTCATCGAGGCCGAAGCGCGCATAGGCCTCGGCCGGAAAGACCGGCACGTTGTCGTTCTGAAAGATGAAATTGCCGAGGCTGTAGAGGATCGGCCGGTCTTTGTAGATCTCGACGCCCAAGGTCAGATGCGGCCCATGTCCCGCGACGATGTCGGCGCCCGCATCGATCGCCGCATGCGCGAAATCGACGACGAAGCGCGCGGGCTCTTCGAGATCGACATGCGTCGCCGCCGCAAGCGCGTTCGCCGGACCGAATTCGTGATTGTGCAGCGAGAAGATCACCCAATCCGCCTGGCGGCGCGCTTCCTTGATCGAGCGCAGATTGGCCTCGGCATCCGCGGCCCTGACTTTGGTCGAGACGGAAAAGCCCGCGCCGCGCGCGAAGCGATGGCCGAGAAAATGGAGCGCCTCGGCGCCGTCCTCGGGCGCCTCTTGCGCGCTGAAAAACATCGCGCGCTGCCGCGCACGCTGCTGTGTCAGGCCGAGCCTCTCGCTCACCTTCCGCAATGCGGCAAAGGATGCTTCATCGATCGTGAAGCCGGTCGCGAAGTCGAGCGGATTGACGCCCGGACGACCTGCCGCATCGGGCCGCTGATCGGCGGCGCGCGTCCAGGACGGATAGAAGGTCGTCGCGGCGACGAGCGCGACGCGACCGGCGGCGGTGTCGACATAGGCGGGCTTGCGCGCCTCGGCGAGATTGGCGCCGGCGCCGGCAAAGGGAAGCTGCGCGCGGCGCAAGTGGCGCAGCATCGCCACGAGTCCGTCGACGCCGTAATCGGTCGCGTGATTGTTGGCGCAAGAGAAGAGCCGCAGCCCCATCCAGCGCAAATCCTCGAGCAGCGTCGGCGGCGTGGTCATCGGCGTGCCCTGCGTCGGGTTCGGCGTCCCTTCCTCCGGCTCGCGGATGGTGGTTTCGAGATTGGCAAAGCTCAAATCGGCGCCGCGGCAGAGTTGGATGAGCGCATCGTAATCGGGCTCGGCGAACGGCTTGAGGCTGCGCGCCGGCATTGCATCGCCCGCGCCCAGCAGGCGGCTATTTCCTTCTTCCGCGCGATAAATCATCGGCGTCTTCCTCCCCGTTACCACCTTACAGCGAAGGCACTCGTCACGCGAGCGAGCGGGATCGAGGCGCCGACGATGGCGCCATCGACGGTCACCAACATGCCCTCGCGATCACCCAATAATCACCAAAACGCAAGAGCCGACTTATGCGATGGTCGGCCACTTATCCGCTGCGCGAATGGACGGAAGCGTCGGAGCTTCACAAAAACGAAACCGAGGGAACGCTGCTTCAACCGACAACAGATCGACATCGAGAGGTGATCGACGCGCCCGCAAGCCTTGGGCTTGGGCCGTCATCTTTCATCAACGCCTTCCGCGCTCCCGCCGATGCCTGGCGATTGGCGGCGCTGTCGGGGCTGCCGCTGCTGCTCGCGGCGTGGATGCTGATCTCGCCCGAAAATATTTTTTCACGCGAGATGAGCCTCGATCTCCTCTTCAATCTCGAAGGAGCGTGGCATCTCTACAGCGGACACATCCCGCATGTCGATTTTCACGACCCTCTCGGCACCCTCAACTTTGCGCTGACCGAGCTTGGCTTCCGCATCATCGGCGTCGGACCGCAGGCCTTCATCGTCGGCGTGCTGATCTATGCCGGCTTCATTTTTCTGACGGCGATTTGCGCGCTGTCGCCGCGACTGCCGGTCGGCGCCGCGGCGGTTGCCGTTCTTTATGTGACGCTCCTCGTCCTCGTGCCGATCAATATCGGCGACGATCCATCGATCTATACCTTCGCGATGGCGTATAACCGCTTCGGGTGGGCGACGCTCGTCCTTTTATTCTTGCTGCTTTCGCTCCCGCCCGCGCAGGGCCAGCATCGGCTTTATCGCGATCCGATCATCGCCGTGATGCTCTTGACCGCGCTTTTCTATCTGAAGATCACCTATTTCCTGGTCGGCATCGGCGCCACCATCGCGGCTCTGGTGCTGTCGGATCACGTGCGATCCGCGGCGCGAAGCTGGCGGTTCGCGCTTGGCGCGATCCTCGTCGTCGCCGCGCTACCGGTCAATTACCCATACTGGCGGGATATCTGGGCGGCGGTGATGAGCGGCGCCGTCCGCAACGACGCGCTTGGCGTGGTGAAGTCGCTTCTCATCAAGGGCGCCGAGACATCCCTGCTTCTCGTGCAGCTTCTGTGCCTCGTTTGGCTGTGGCAAAGCCGGCATATTCGTGGCCGGTATCTGCTGATCGCTTTGTTCATCGCGGCCTGCGGCCCGGTCGTTCTCTCGCAGAACGCACAGACCGATGGCGTTCCGCTCGACATGGTGATCTCGTTCATGCTCTTCACGGGGCTGCGCAAGGCATGGCTCCATCTGCCGCTGCGTCAGCATGCCGGCGTCCTGCTGCTGCTCGTCGCGAGCCTCATACCGCCGGCCTTCGCCGTCGCTTCGATGAGCACGAGCATCGCCGGGTATCGGACCAAGGCGACGCAGACGACGGGCGCCGTCGTCGTCGGCGAGACCAATCTGCGCGGCCTCGTCGTGCCGGCCGATTCCGGCGATATGATCGACGCCTTCACCCAAGGCGCCGTCTCGCCGCAGCTTCTCGTCGCCGCGCGCGAGCAGCATCCGCGCTGGGAGCTGACCCAGGCGGAATATCTCAAAACCGTCCTCGAAGCGGCGGCGCTCTTTCGCGGCTCTGCCGATCATCCGCCGCATGCCGCGGCGCCCCGCATTATGACCTTCGATTCGATCGATCCGCTGCCTTTCATGCTCGGCTTCACGCCGCCGCGCGGAACGAGCCTGTGGCTCGACCCGGTCTTCCCCTGGCCGCCGGCGGAAAAGGTGCTCGGCGACGTCGATGTCATTCTCATTCCCAAATTCATCAACGGTGTGACGGAACTGGCGCTCGCGCGCTATGGCGAATATTTGCACCGGCATTTCGTCGCCGAGCGCGAAACGACGAGCTGGGTCGTCTATCGTCGTAATGACCCGGCGCCACCGACGCCCGGTCGGAACTAGCCACGGGGCGCGATACCGCGCTAAATTCGTGGTTCGTCGGGGGAGGAAAGGACGGCCGGCATGGCGCGCAAGCTCATCGACATCTCGATGCATCTCGAGAACGACGTGCCGTCGGATCCGCCGGGCTATGAGCCGCGCATCGAATATCTGACGCACAAGGACACCGCGCGCGACGTCGTCAAATTCTTTCCCGGCCTCAAGGAGGAAGATCTTCCCGAGGGCGAGGGTTGGGCGATCGAATGGATCCGCCTCATGACGCATAACGGCACGCATCTCGACGCGCCCTATCATTTTCATTCGACGATGAATCGCGGCGAGCGCGCGATCGCGATCGACGAGGTGCCGCTCGATTGGTGCTTCCAGCCGGGCGTGAAGCTCGATTTCCGCCATCTGCCGGACGGCTATGTGGCGACGGCCGCGGATGTCGAGCGCGAGCTCGATCGCATCGGGCATAAGCTCGCGCCGCTCGACATCGTCGTCGTCAACACGCGCGCGGGCGCGGCCTATGGCAGGCCCGACTATGTCGCGGCCGGCTGCGGCATGGGTCGCGAGGCGACGCTCTATCTCCTGGAGCGCGGCGTGCGCTTGACCGGCACCGATGCGTGGAGCTGGGATGCGCCTTTCGTCCACACCAAGGAGAAATATCGCGCGAGCGGCGATGCCGCGCTCATCTGGGAGGGCCACAAGGCCGGGCGCGACATCGGCTACTGCCACCTCGAGAAGCTGCACAATCTCGAGGCCCTGCCGCCCGACGGCTTCACCATTGCCTGCTTTCCGGTGAAGATCCGCGGCGCCTCGGCGGGCTGGACCCGCGCCGTCGCGATCCTCGAGGCTTAGTCTAGAAGCAGCCCCCTCACCCCTCCCCTCCGCTTCGCGCGGAGAGGGCAAGCGACGCGTTAGCCCACCGGCTCGCGCGAGCCCGCGGCATGGAGCTCGAGGAGCTTCGTTACCAGCTCGGGCGTGCGCTGCCGCGCGATGCCGCATTCGGTGGCGATGCCGAAGCCGCTCACATATTTGCTCGCCGCGGCGATGCGCTTCTTGATGGCGTCCGCGCCATCGGCGTGAACGAGGCCGAGATAGAGCTCGGTCTCCGGGCCGAGCGCGAGTCCGGCCATCGGTTGAAAGAACGCGTCGTCGCTGCGCGCGATCGGCACCGGCATGTGCAGAAACGCGATCGGGCGCGGCACCGCGTGCGCGATCGCGTTGGCGAGCTCGACCATCTTGCCGGCGTCGATCGGGTCGACGAAATGCTTGGCATCGAGATCGCCATAACAGAGATGGAAGCCGAGCTCGACATCCGCCGGCACCGCGGCGGCGAGCCGCGTCAGCCGCGCGATGATATCGGGCTTGCCGACGCCTTCCGCCCGATAGCGATCGGCGAGCTGACCGTCCCAGATCACCATCTCGATGCAGACGTCCCACTGGATGGCGAGGTCTTGATGGGGGATGGCGCGGCAGATCCGCGCAACCTCCTCGAGCATCGCCTTCTCATAGGCCCGCTCGATCGCGGCGGCGTCGCTCGTCACGGTGAAGGGCACGATGACGGCCATCGGCGTCGGCAAGCTGACCTGGAACCGCGCTGTCGCGGGCAGGTCGCCGCTCGCGCGCGCGGCGAGGAAATCCTGATAGGAGGCGCGCGCCTCGCGCGCGTAGCCGAGCTCGCCGAAGCGAATCTCGTCGGGCCGCACGCCGTCGGCGATCCTGAGCTTCGGGAACATTCCCGCCTGGCCCAGCATCACCGGATCGATCTGCAAATAGGCATTGGCGCGCAGCAGCGGATATTGCCAGCTGATCCAGAGGCGGCGCCCGCCCGGCTCGCCATCCGGAACGCGGTTGAGACGCCGGCCCAGAAGCGTGCCGGCGGTGCGAAACACGTCCTCGACGGTGTCGAGCGCGATACTGCCGACAAGATGCACCTTTTCGGGAACCGTCTCCGGCATTGTCTCCTCCATCGTTTATTGCTCATCATCCTAGCCGCGCCCCCGCGCGCAAGCCAGATTTTCACGCGGCGGTGGATCACCGAGCCCCGTCTGTGATAGGAACCCATCGGATGAAGCGCGGGCCCCACTTTTGCCCATAAGCCGGGACGGGACGGAACATGCCGACGAACATGCTGAGCATCACCCACGATGAAGCGATAGCCCGCGCCCGCGAGGTAGCGGCGGTCTGCGCCGCCAATGCCGAGGCGACGGAGAGGCTGCGCCGCATGCCGGCCGAGAACGTCAGGGCGATGGTCGATTCCGATCTCATCGGCCTCATCATTCCAAAAGAGCGCGGCGGCTACGGCATCGATAGCTGGATGATGGTCGCCGACGTCGTCGCCGAGGTGGGACGCAAATGCGGCTCCTCGGGCTGGTGCTTCGATCTCCTGATCCAGCATCACTGGGTGTTCGGCATGTTCCCGGGCGAGGCCCAGGACATGGTCTACAAGGCCGATCCGCGCGCCAAGATCGGCACCTCTTTCATGCCGGCCGGCAAGACGGCGCGGGCACCCGGCGGCTTTCGCCTCTCGGGCGAGTGGAGCTTTTCCTCGGGCATCGATCACAGCGATTGGGCGATCCTCGGCGCGCCGGTGATGCCGGCCGACGGCAACGGCCCGCCCGACATGCGATTTTTTCTCCTCAACCGCGACCAGTTCAGCGTTCGCGATGTCTGGAATGCCGTCGGCCTGCGCGGCTCGGGCAGCAACAATGTCGTCGTCAACGACGTGCTGGTGCGCGAGGAGCATACGATCCGCGCCGCCGATTTCGCCGCCGGCACGACGCCCGGCACCAAGGTCAATTCCGGCATCATGTTCAAAGAGCCCGGCTTTATCGCCTTTCCCTTCGGGATCTTCTGCCCGCTTATGGGCATCGCGCGCGGCGCCTATGATTGCTTCGTCGACTTCGCGCGCAGCCGCTCGCCCAGCGCGGGGCGCGATCCGACCGCGGCGCTCCATGGCGTGCAGCGCGCGATCGGCGAAGCCGCGAGCGAGATCGACGCGGCCTATCTCTTGGCGAAGGATATCGACGAGCAGGTTCGCACCAAGCTGCCGCTCGACCCGCACCGCCAAGCCGCTTTGCGCCGCAATTTCACTTTTGCCTCGCGTCTCGCGCTGCGCGCGGTCGATCGTTTGTTCGAGGTCGCGGGCGCGCGCGGCATCGCCGACAGCAATCCGATCCAGCGCTTCTGGTGCGACATGCACGCGGCGGCCAATCACGTCGCCTGGAATGTCGACGGCAATTACATCGGCGCCGGCGCCGATGCGCTCGGCATGCCGGCCCCGGGCGCGCATCTATGAGCGAGCAGCGCCAAAAGCCGCCGGCTTACGAGCGGATCGCGGTCGAGGAAGGCTTCATGATTCCCGAGGTCGCGGATGCGGCCCGGGCCTTGGCCGAGAAATCGGGCCGCCCCATGACGATCACGCCGGCGCGGCGGAGGATGTTTCAGGACCTGATGGATCTCGGCGAACGGCGCCTCGCCGCGATGGATGCGGATGGCATTACCAAGCAACTCATCGTGATCGGCTCGCCCGGCGTCCAGGCCTTCGACCCGGTGCAGGGCAACGAGCTCTCGAAGCTCGTCAATGAGCGGCTTTCCGCGGCATGCAAGGCGCATCCGACGCGCTTTGCGGGATTGGCCGCGGTCGCGCCGCAGAATCCGAGCGGCGCGGCGCAAGAGCTCGAGCGCGCGGTCAAGACGCTCGGCCTCAAAGGCGCGCATATCAACTCGCACACGCACGGCGAATATCTCGACGACAAGAAATTCTGGCCGATCTTCGAGGCGGCGCAGGGCTTGGGCGTGCCGATCTACATTCATCCGCGCGAGCCGGGGCCGGGCATGGCGGGGCCGCTCTCGATGCCGGGATTCCGCGTCGGCTGGGGTTACGGCATCGAGACCGGCACGCATATCATGCGGCTCATCTCGGGCGGCGTGTTCGATCAATTCCCGCGGCTCAAGATCGTCATCGGCCATATGGGCGAGAGCATTCCCTTCACCCTCGACCGCATCGACAATCGCTACCAGTGGGAGCTCGAGAATGACGGCCTTACTTCGAGCCTCAAGCATCTGCCAAGCCATTACGTGCGCGAGAACATCATCATCACGACCAGCGGCATGAATTACCGCCTGCCGCTAATGATGACGATCGAGCTTCTCGGCATCGACAACATTCTTTTCGCCGCCGACTGGCCCTTTGAAGTGGCGCGCGACGCGGTCGATGCCATGGACGCAATGCCGCTCTCCGAAGCGGACCGCGCCAAGATCTATCACCTGAACGCCAAGCGCGTGTTCAAGCTTTAGCTTTGCCGTCGACGCTGGTACGAACGATCTGCAGCGCGAAGAGCGCACCGTGAATTCGCGGCACCGTCACTGATTCCAAACGACAAATTGGCTTCGTTTGGCA
>CAYMNX010000149.1:0-14889 GCA_964391905.1 uncultured Rhizobiaceae bacterium | reverse complement strand
GGGGTACCAGCCGTTGCCCGTGGCCCTCCAACGGGTGGGGGCCGGGATCGCGCACGCGCGCAACCGCGGCCAGGGCGATCACAAAACAGATAAACGCGACTCTCTTGACGTGTAGCATCCCGGGAGTGACCCGATCAGCTGGACAGCGCCGCCGCGTTCAGAATTCCCGCAGCAACCTGTCCGCATGCCAAAACCAATGCCGACGCTATATCGCCGCGCCGAATGAGTGCGGTCAGATGATGAATCGTAAGCCTTACCGCCACGATGGCGATGAATTGCAGGATGATGGTCACGACGCCCCACAACAGGATGTCGGGCGCGCTCACGCTATGCGCCATCATCGCAGCCAGAGGGATCGCGAGCGCCAATGTTTGTCCGGCGAGAACGATCGCTGCCGCGACATTGCCCTCGCGGATCAGCTCAAGCTCGCGATAGGGGGCGAACGACACATAGAGCGCCACCCCGCCGATGAGGAGCACGGTCGTCAACGCCAGATGGACGAGAAGTATCGGTAATCCCGCGAGGATACTTTGCCACGCTGAAGTCACCGCCACCTCGCCATTGACGACCGTCCCAAAAGTTCAAGCAAACACGGGGGGCATAAGAACCGGCCCTTGTCGCCCAGTTATTTTTTCTTTGTCGGATTGTCCTTCGAAATGTTCGACGTTGGCGCATTCGCCGCGCAGCCCTTGACGCCGGGGCTGCAATTCGGATTGCTCGGATCCATCGTCGAGTTCTTGAGCGGATTGGCCTTCGACACGTCGGCAGTCGGGTAATTCGCCGTACAACCCTTCACGCCAGGGCTGCAATTGGGATTGTTGGGGTCTTGGTTGTCGGCGGCGAAAGCCGCCGGAGCCGACGCCAACGCAATCACCGTCAGACACGTCAGTACTTTTAAAATACCCATATGTTCCTCCAGCTCTCTGGTGTGAATGTGCTTGCGAAGCATCGAACAGTAATTCTCGCATGGCGAGGAAAGTCCGACAATGGCGTGTCTAGGCTGGTCACAGTAACCCGTCAAGCCATACTGGCCATATGGCTAGTCGAAGCTCGGCTAATTGTGGGCGTGGCGATGCGGGGGAGCGGCGCTCAGTCCAGACCGCCGAGGCCCGGGATCGGGATGCCGAGGGCCTGCAAGATCAAAATGACGTTCAGAAATAAGACGATGACGGTCGCCAGACTCGCCGCGGCCATGACCGGACGCGGATTGACGAAGTCGCCCATGATGTCGCGGCGGCTGGTGAAAAGGACGAGCGCCACCATGGGCAGCGGCAGGGTGATGCTGAGCACGACCTGGCTCAGGACGAGGGCGCTGGTCCCGTCCGCACCAAGTCCCACGATGACGAACGCCGGCACCATGGTGATAAGCCGCCTCAGCCAGATCGGAATGCGGAAGCCGATGAAACCCTGCATGATCATCTGACCGGCGAGCGTACCAACGGCCGAGCTCGAGATGCCCGAGGCGATAAGGGAACTCAAGAAGATGCCCGCTGCCGCAAAGCCGAGAAGCGGCACAAGCGTATGATACGCGGTCTCGATCGACGCCACGTCGCTGTGGCCGCCGTGAAAGGCGCTCGAGGCCATCAGCACCATCGCCATGTTGATGATGCCGGCGAGGGACAGGGCGATCACCACCTCCTGATTGGAGAAGCGGACCAGCATTCGCCGTTCGCTTTCGTCGCCGATCGCTGTACGCGCTTGCGTCAGCCCCGAGTGCAGATAGACCGCGTGCGGCATCACGGTGGCGCCTACGATGCCCACGGCCTGGATCAGCGCGCGGGCGTCCGGAAGCTGCGGCATGACGGCATTGGCGAGCGCGACATGCCATTCGATCGGAGCGATGAATAATTCGGCGAGATAACAAAAGGCGATGATGGCGACGAAGCTGCCGATGATCAATTCTACGGGCCGAAAACCCGATCGCTCCATGCTGAGAATTGCGTAGGTAATTATCGCGGTGATCAGCATTCCGAGGAGGAGCGGCAGATTGAAGAGCAGGGCGAAGCCGATCGCGGCGCCGAGGAACTCGGCAAGATCCGTCGCCATCGCCGCGATCTCGCTGGCGCACCACATCGCGAGCACGATCGGGCGCGGAAACCGATCCCGGCACATTTCCGCGAGATTGCGTCCGGTGACAATGCCGAGCTTTGCCGACAAGGCTTGAAACAGCATAGCGATGAGATTTGCGACCACCACCACCCAAAGAAGGCGGTATCCGTAACGCGCGCCGGCTTGAATATTGGTCGCAAAATTGCCCGGATCGATATAAGCCACCGAGGTAACGACAGCCGGGCCGAAAAAAGGTAACAGCCTGGCGACACCATGGCGGCGTCCTGCGAGAGCTTCCCGCATGCCGCGCCGCGTGCGCTCGGTCAGACTTTCGCTGGACGTCAGCTGATCCATAAGGTTCCCGAGCTTACCGTATCGGTCATCATCGCGCTTTTCATATATTGTGCCGAAACGCGGCACGAGTTTCGAGGTGCCATTGCTATAATGTCGCAGCTGGCCGCCCGGCAACGCGGCCGAGGGAGGAACCTGATGCCGACACCATTGACAAAGAACCGCAGCCTCGAGGAGCGGTTGCAGGAGGTCGAGGATCGCCTTGAGATACTCAATCTGATCGCCGGTCATCCGCCAGGCGCCGATACCGGCGATGGCGACTATGCGGCCTCTTATTGTCTCGAAGATGTTGAGCTCGAATTCAGCGAGCACGCGCCGAAATGGCGCGGGCGCGCGCAAGTGGTGGCCAACCTGCAGACGGCGGCGCATCGCGCCGCCATCGAGCAAGGCGTCGCTCACTTCGCCGCACTTCCCTATATCGAGATCGACGGCGACACCGCCACCGTCACCTCTTATCTCCAGATCCTAACCCCGAACCCGGAGGCCGAGCCGTTCGAGCTTTCGGGCCATGGCACCACACGCGGCTTTCGGGTCCACCGCTTGTCGGTCAATCGCTGGGAATTGGTCCGCACGTCCGAAGGGTGGCGCATCAAATCCCGTACCGGGCGCGCGATCGATACGCCCGCGTCGCGCGAGCTGCTACGCAAGACTACCAAGGCGCGGCTGGCGAAGGCGCGCTGAGGCCTCAACCGAGGGCGGCGGCCAGCAGGTCAAGCGCCGCCTCGGCAAAAGCGTGCATATTGGTGAGGCGGTCGGCTTTTCCGGTCTCGATCGTAATCGCGCGCTCAACCGGCCCGGCGACGGCGATACAGCTATGTCCCGGGGCATCGCCATAACGATTGCCGGTCGGTCCGGCAGCGCCGGTTTCGCCCAGAGCCCACTCCGCCGCAAAACGCTCGCGGGCACGCCGTGCCGCCATGAGCGCATAGGCTTCGGTCGACGGCCTGATCGCGCCAAGATCGCCTTGGCCGAGGCCGAGAAACATTAGGCGCGACTGCTGCGTGTAGACGACGGCCCCGCCGAGAAAATAATCGGAAGCGCCCGGCATTGCGAGAAGCGCGCTCGAAACGAGGCCGCCGGTCGAGGATTCGGCGATGACGATGCGATGCCGCTTGGCGCGAAGCAGCGCGGCGACGTTCTCGGCCCGCGTTAAAAGCGATTGCATGGCGCGCTCCTAGGTTAGGCCCAACACTCCGAATATTCCCGCACCGAGAAAAAGCCAGAGCGGGTTGATGTCGCTGCCCAGCGTCGCGATAGCGGTTATTGCGGTAATGGCAAAGGTGACCCAATTGTGATCGGCGGCAACGCTCAAGACAAAGCCCGACGAGAAAACGAGCCCGATCGTGATCGGCGCCAAACCCGCCTGTACCGCCCGCCGCCACCGCGCGCCACGAAAGCGATGCCAGAGCCCCCCGACGATGAAGGCAAGGCTGGCGGCCGGCACGATAATCGCGAGCGCCGCCGCGAGAGCGCCGAAGATTCCCGCAACCTTCCAGCCGAAAAGCGCAAACATGAGGAAGTTGGGGCCGGGCGCCGCTTGGGCGATGGCAAAGAAATCCGCGAATTCCTGGTCGGTCGTCCAATGATGCAAATCGACGACGAAACGATGCGCCTCGGGCAGCACGACATTGACGCCGCCGAAGGCAAGCAGCGACAGGACCGCGAATTGCGCGACCAGCTGCAGGATGGCGTTGCCGTGATTCACCGAGACCTCATCCAAGCGAGGGCGACGCTCGGCGGTGCGAGAATCAGCAGCACCCACAAGAGTGGTAGCTTGACCAATCCCATGCCGATGAAGGCGGCCGTCCCGAAAAAGGCGGCGACGGGCTGGCGGCGATGCGGGCGAGCGAGGCGGATCCCCACGGTAATGACAAAGCCCGCCGCGGCCGCTGAAATGCCGCTCAGAATGCCATGGACGACGGTGATGCCGCCGAAGCGCGTATAAAGCGCGCCGAGCGCGAGGAAAATGAAGAACGGGACGCCGACGACCCCCAAGAGAGCGGCGACTGCACCGGCAATGCCATGCTGGCGCTGGCCGAGACACATCGCGAAGTTGACGATGTTCGGGCCGGGGAGGAACTGACAGAGGCTGAGCGTCTCGGTGAAATCCTCATCGCTCATCCAGCGTCGCTTCTCGACCAAGGCGCGGTGGGCCCAATTGATGGCGCCGCCAAAGCCAGAGAGGCTGATCTGGAGGAAGGCGAGGAAGAGATCGACAAGCCCGTCGACGCCGTCACGCGGCGCCGCAATCTTCGATGGCTCATTCATTGATGGCGTTCATGTGAGAATGCAACATGATCTCGGGCGACGGGACTAGGCAGGAAAGCACGGCGACTGATGCGCCGCGCGTCTCGGACGAAATGGGAGATTAACGCGAATGGCGGTGGCCGCCCAGAGCGAATCGGCCAGCCGCGATGCGTCGTTCTCGCACGCCGGCCTAGGCGAGGGGGCGGGCCATGGTCGAGATCGTCATGGCATTCGCCCGCGCAATGATGGCCGCCATTAAGACGCCCTGCAGCCGGGGCGTCACGACCCCGATCTGAAAGATGATGGGCGGATCGCAAAACTCGACGAACCACACGCCTGTAACCAGGAGAATATCGCCGGGTCGGAAGCCGTCGTCGAGCGCGCGGCATAGGAGCAACATCGCCGCGACGGCGAGCATGATTCCGTCCTGGCTTGAGACATGCGGCGCAGCGAGCAGCGTCGCCGCCAGCAAGACCGCGAGTTTGAGATCGCTTGGACCGCGATGGCGAAAGGACCAATAAACGCAAGCCGCACCGATGATGGCTCCGACTGCTTGCGCTGCGTTCGCGACCGTTGCCGAGGCGCCAAGCTTGGCAATGCATGCATAGACACTCTGTCCGTTGAGCCGGCCGGCGACGAGCCAAGTCTGATAGGCGTCGCTTGGCGCAATCATCAACTGGAACCACTCGCGCCACAGGCCCCAACCGAATACGGCCGCGCTCGCGAGCGTCATCAGGATGGCCGTCACCGCTGCGCTGGCCATGGTCTGCCACTGCCGCGCGGCGATCAGCGCAAACGGAATCATGAGGCAGAATTGCGGCTTATAGCTCACAATGCCGAGAAGCACGCCGGCGAGCAGCGCATGGCGCTCCAAAAGGCCGAAGCCGCCGATAATCAAAGCAGCCGTAAGAAAGCTGTTTTGTCCGGCGAAGATCGCGAAAGGCATCTGCGGAAAAATCAGCAGCGCGATGAAAACGAGACGTCGGTGGTCGACGTCCCGCACAAAGCATCCGATCGCGGCAACGAGAAGCGCGAAGGTAAGGAGCAGAAAGAGGGCATAAGAGATGCCAAAGGGCAGGAGGCCAAAAGGCAGCAAAAGAAGCAGAAAATGCGGCGGATAGAGATAAGGATGGAAGGGGAGTGGCCGCGCCAGCCAATCGGCGAAATGTGTGTTCAGATAATCCGTCATCCTTTGCCCGTCGAAGATGAGCGAAAGATCGCCGGAAAAATAAGCGCGGGCTGCGGTATGGAAGACCATGAAATCCTGGCCCAGCATGTGACCCAGAATCTCGAACCAGAAGATCCAAGCGGCAACGCCGAGGAGGCCGCAGATGAACACGAGCATTGGAAAGTGCCGCGGCAGACGTCCCTGCGCGTGTGGCGACGACACTGTTGTTTCGGCGGGATGAGCCATCGGGAGTCCTCGTGCGTGCGTTAGGGAAGTGACGGCTTGCGCTCGCTGGACGGAGCGGCGGCGACCCGACGATGAATGACGGCGCTGCTATCGCCATAGACCCGCTCCCAACCGGGCGCGTGGTCGAGCAAACCCACGGCCGCCATCGATGGCTCGAGAAGCGTCCAGGCGATGTGATAGCGCTCGAGCAATTGTGGCAGTGCATCGCCCTGTGCCGAGACCGCATCGATATAGTTTCGCATGAACGCATCGCCGTAGAGATCGACGCGCCCATCGACGAAAGGAGGGATGCCGGCAAAGATGAGATAACCGCCGAAATTATAGGCGTTGAGGACAGGGCCGGTGACGCCGGCAGCCTTGGCCGCGGCGAGCGCATGTGTGGGCGCCGTGCGCTGATCGTTACGATCGATTCCATGCCACAGCGCCGTTCCGGTGGCGATCGCGACGACAAGGGCGGCCGCGACGAAGTCCCGCATGCGCGGTGCCCTCTTGTGCAGCGAGGGAGCGGCTTTGGGAAAGAGCTCCATGAGAGGCTCTGCAAGAAGGGCGGGTGCAATCAACGCAAGAACATCCGCATTGCGCCGATGCAGCAGTGCGGCGTGAAGGAGTCCCAGGAGAAGCAGCAATTTCATGGGCGGAAGGCGTATTCGCGCGAAAAATCCCAACGCGATCAGCGCCATGATCCAGAGCTCGATCGGTGGGAACGACGCGAAATCGGTACTGGACCATTCGCGGATCACGGACAAGGCGAAGGTCTCGCGGGAAAGGCGAAGGGCGAGTAGCGGGCCGTCGATCCCATAGGGAGTGATCAGCGCGGCGACGAGGGCGCAGACGAGAAACACCGACCAGCCGCGCGCAGCTTTCCATCGCAGCGTCGGGGCGGGCTGGATGACTGTTGCCTCGATCGCGTAAATCGCAACCAAACCCAAGCCGATGACGAAGCCGCCATGGAGATTGGCCCACAATGTCATCAACGTCAGGGCAAGGAAGGGAGGCGCTTCGCTTCGCACGCGCGCTCGTTCGAGACAAATAATCCAGGCAACGAGGACGGGCATCGCGAGCACATGGGGACGCGCGACCAAATGTGGCGCGAGAAGAAGAAAGCTCGACATGATCGCGAGCAGGACGCCGGAGCGGGGGAGGAAATAGCCGAGATATTGGACGAGGAGGCCGAAGGCTAACGCGACCGCGGTCGCCGTGGCCGCAACGACGCCGACCCAGCCGAGAGCGGCGAAGGTGCCGGCAAAGATCAGCTCCGAGAGCCATTCATGCGCAACCCACGGCGCCCCTCGGAAGGTAAAAGAGAAGGGATCGGTCGGCGGCACGCTGCCATGCGCCCAGATCCAGTTTCCGGCGGCGATGTGCAGGAATGTGTCGGGATCTCCGAGAAGCTTTTTCCCGATAAGGATCATGAGGAGATAAGCAAAGGCGGCGACAGCAAGCGGCGTCGCGTCCTGAATAGCGCTTGCGGAAGGTTTCATCGGGACCGGGGATGGCGGGGTCGTGACCCGGCCCGCGAGTTGTGTTTCCGACAATGCCATGTGCTGCGTTCTGCAAAGCCAGCCCGGTGATTGCACAGCGGCGCGATTCTCTAAAGTTCAGGGTTTGCTCGAGAAAGCTTTAACCCCGTGCCGCAAATCCTTTCTCATTCTCGATCGGTCTCGGTTGTCGAAGCGTTAACCGGCGCTCGAGGTACATACGGGACGCGATCAGGCCGAGCACGGCCGTAACGAGAATCGGCGTTAGCAGAAGCTGGGTATGTTGGGCGAAGGCGCGAGCCGCGAGGGGATCGCAGGCAAGGGCAGCAAGCGCGATGCGCTCCCAAGGAATCCACCCCTTTTTCACAGCCGTCCCTGCGACCCAGACGATGGCCGGAGCGAGAAGCAGCAGATCGTAGTCGAGGATGAACGGTGTCGTCAGCGGTATCGCGACGAGGAGTGCCGCGTTCTTTAGATTCTGATCGAGATCTTGGCGCCAAGCCCAAATGACGAGAAGCGCGGCGCCGAAAGCCGCGACGATCTGCACGCCATAGGCGGCGCTCGCGCTGCCGCCGAGTAGCCGGATCGCGGCGTAAACCGACTGCATCTTGTAGTGCGGAACGAGGCCAAGATCGAGCACGTCGCGGGCGAGCGGCGTGACGGCGCCATAGTCCGACCAGATCTGACTGCCGAAAACGAGGGTGGTCGTCGCGGCCAAACCGAAGGCAGTCAGGCTCGCTGCCGCAATCGCGCGCCAATGCCCCCCGGCGATCAACGCCAGCGGGAAAAGCACAGCGAGTTGTGGCTTGAAAGAGAGAAAACCCAGAAGGAGTCCAGCGGCCACGGGGCGCGTCGTCAAGAAAACCAGCCCCCAAGCGGCAAGGCTGGTGGTGAGGAAGGCGTTCTGGCCATGCTCGACCGTGACGAGCACGGCCGGAAAGGCCAATCCGGCCCAAAGTGTCAGCGGGCGCGGCAGAATGCGCCACAAAGCGGCGAGATAACCGGCGAGTCCCGCGCAAAGCCAAAGAGCGAGGGATGATAGATAAGGCAAGAGCGCCAGCGGATAGACAATGAGAAGCGCGATAGGCGGATAGAGCCAGGCGTAGAACGAGCGATCGACGCCTTCGATCGCGCGCTCGAATTCGGCAAGCACCGCCGGTGCGTAAACCGCCTCGACATGATGGTGGAGCAGAGCCCAGGACACCGTCCAGAAGCTGACGAAATCGGTGCCGACCGGCCGCCCCAGCGGATCCTGTGTGCCGGGACCCGTGAGCGTCCATGCCAGAATGGCCAGCGAGGCTGCGATAAGGATCGTCGCATAATCGCGGACGCGGCGTCGGTTCAGCCAGGACGCATCGCGCAAGATTGCAAGAGACAAACCGCACCCCGCCGCTGCTGCATGCCACGCCGTCGCGGGCGATTGTCGGCTGTCTCGGTTTGCGAACCGTTAACCTATGCCGATCAAGTTGGCGGCCAAAGCACAGCGGACGCGGCTCGCGGCTCGCGGCAGTCGAAATCGGCTCGTAGGATGCCCTATGTTTGAACAACGCTCCGAGTTGCCTTCGGCGGTGAGATGGCGCGCCCATGAGCAAAAGACGGGCCTCCTCGCTGCCCTCGTTCTTGGGATTTTTACCAGCTATTTGGCGCTTTACCTCGGCTTCACCATCGGTCGCGCGCAGGCATATCCTTTCGGTGATTTCTTTGCGCTGTGGTCTTCCGCCAAA
This sequence comes from uncultured Rhizobiaceae bacterium, assembly GCA_964391905.1. Lineage (GTDB taxonomy): Bacteria > Pseudomonadota > Alphaproteobacteria > ATCC43930 > CGMCC-115725 > CAIKMD01. The sequence goes on along the minus strand of CAYMNX010000149.1, from coordinate 5,626 downwards.
TTCGTTCTGAGCCACGCTGCCGCAGAGATTTACGATCCGGTTCGTCTCCATGCCGCGCAGGTCGCCCTCGGTATGAACCCGGCGGACCAAAATCCCTTTCCCTATCCGCCGAGCTTCTTGCTGATACTTGGACCGCTCGGTTACCTACCTTATGGAGTTGCTTGCGCGATTTGGGTTGGGGGGAGCTTGCTCTTTTATGTCTGGGCGCTCTTGCCCCGGCAAAAATATGCGGCATCCGTGTTTGCGACCGTCGTTGCGCCGACCACTACGCTCACGATTGTTTTTGGACAAAGCGGATTTCTGTCCGGCGCGCTTCTGATCGGCGGCTTCCGCGTTCTTCAGCGCCGGCCGATGATGGGGGGACTTCTTCTCGGCTTGCTGACCTTCAAGCCGCAGCTGGGCATCCTGGTCCCGATCGCCTTGATCTCGGCGCGATCATGGCGGGGCATTGTCGCCGCGAGCGCCACCGCCCTCGCGCTCGCGGCCGTTACCAGTGCGATGTTCGGCTGGACCATCTGGGGCGACTGGCTCGCCTCGCTGCCGGGCTATTCGCGGCAGTTCGATGTCGAAGGCGCTCACCGATTCATGCCGACGATCACCGCGACTCTGCAGGTCCTCGGTGCGACGCCTTCGATGGCGTGGCTCGTCCAAGCCGTCGCAGCGATATGTGTGGCGACGATCACTTGGAGCAGCTTTCGCGAGGGCATTACCCCGCTCGCCACGGCGGCGCTGTTCGTCGGAACATATCTCGCGACGCCACACGCGTTTATTTACGACTTGCCCAGCATGACCGGCGCCGTGCTTTATTTCATCCGTCATCGCCTGCAGTCGGACGCATCGTTTCTCTCGGGCGAGATTGCGATCCTGCTCATGGCCATGACGTTCCCGGTCATGATGGTCTGGATCGGTCCCGGCGTTCCGATCGGTGTCCTCTCGGAGGTACTGCTTCTCAGCCTCATCGTGACCGAGCAGCGCTCCTCCGCGCGCCGAACGCAGAGCGTGTAAGGCGATCGGAGCCGCTATAACGTTCTTGGCTCGGGCGGCGCCGATGCGGGTTTGCTGCCGTTTTGGTTGAGCCCATTGTGTGAGGCGAGCCATTGCCGCCGCCGCGTCTCGGCCATGTCGTAGGCGATCTGCAGCTGATCCACGATCTCCTTTTCGCCGGAGGCCTTGGCGGTATTGAGCGCGAGCAGGATCTTATCGCTGAGCCGCCGGTTGAGCTCAGGAACGGCCTCGGCATCGATCTCATAACCAACCCGCGGCTCGGCCTTGATTTTGATGCCGGTGTCGCGAAGCTTTTTGCGCAATGAGTGAACCGAGACCCGAATCGATACCGCCGCGGTTTCAGGCTCCGAGGAGCCGTAAACTTGTTGGATCAGCAAGCCTAAGGGCGTGGTGCGCGCGCGATTATTGAGCAGCACCTGCAGAATGTCGGCTTCATGGGGAGAGAGGTGGATGCCTTCGCCCTTGAAGTACACGACATTATGATTGTAGTCGAACTCGAATCCTTGATGGCTGGCCTTTTCGGCGAGCCGTTGTCGCGCGCTCATGTTCATCCAATTCGTTGTCGGCCCACGGGCACACCGATACGCGTAGGACTTGACGCCATGATCTAAGCACAATTCGGCGACGGCCGCAGATTTAACGCAGACGCATTGTGGCAAAAACGCGTGAGATTTGAGTTAACGGTCGTCAATACTCCGAAACGAGGGAAGCCGATCGTAACGCGGCTTTAACAACAGCTCCGTTCAAGGGAGAGGGCGATACGCACGCCGCCATAACGGCGTTTTAATGCCGCCGTTGTCTACTGCGATCGTGCGTGTCAACTGGGACCCCCCAATCTGGAGGATAAACATCATGCTTACGAATTTTCGCCGTTTGCTCAAAGACAAGGCCGGCGTCACCGCGATCGAGTATGGCTTGATTGCGTCCTTGATCGCCGTTGCGATCGTTGCCGCCGTCACGATCGTCGGCACCGAGCTCAACGCCACCTTCATCTACGTCGGCAGCAGCCTCTAATCGTCAGAGGACGGCGGGGCCTCGCCCCGACCGACAAGCGACCGCTCAACCGGGCGGGACGCGGTGCGTTCCGATAGCGTCATCGCGTCCCCGTCCGAGAGCCGCCTGTCGTCCTGTGACGGAAGGCGGAGCGTCGATTATGTTCCATGTGCAGCCCGATCATTTTCTGATTTTGTGTTTTCTGGCGCTCTTGGCGTGGGCGGCGTGCAGCGACGCCTTGGAATTCCTCATCCCCAACGCCGCCAGCTTCGGGCTTGTCCTTCTCTACCCGATCCACGTTCTCGTTAGCCCCATCCCGATCGATTGGTTCTGGGCGACGGTCGTAGCCGCTGCGATCTTCATCCCCTGCCTGATGCTGTTTGCCGCCGGCAATTTCGGCGGCGGCGACGTCAAGCTGTTGAGCGCTGCAACACTGTGGGCGGGGCCGACGCTCGTCTTGCCGATGCTCGTGGCGATTGCTCTCGCCGGCGGCGTGCTCGCCTTAGTGATGTGGGGCGCCTATCGATTGCGCCGCCGTAACCGGCTCGCGGCCTGTGGCGATATCTCGTTAACGACCACCGCCTATGCTCCTTCTATTCGCCTTCCATACGGGGTGGCGATCGCAGCGGGCGCGAGCCTCGCCGGTTTGCGACTGATGTCGGGCTGAACGCGAGAAAGGCAGGAAATCCCCATGCGCCAACGTGCGGTGATCTTCATCATCCTCGCGGCATTTTTCGGCCTCGGAACCATCTATTTCGCGCGCTCCTGGGTCTCGCGCGAGCGCGTCCAGGTGGCGCAGCCCGCGCCGGTCGAAAAGCCGGCCCTCTCTGTCTTGGTCGCAGCGCACGATCTTCCGACCGGAAGCTTCATTCGTCCCGAGGATCTGCGTTGGCAGACTTGGCCGGAAGGCCAGCTCGCGGACACCTATCTCGTGAAGGACAAAGACCCGCCTGAAGCTCTGACCGGTGCAGTGGTGCGCTTGCGCATCGTCGCCGGCGAGCCGATCACCAACAATCGCGTGATCAAGCCGGGCGATCGCGGCTTCCTTGCCGCGGTCCTGACCCCGGGCATGCGCGCGGTGGCGGTTCCGGTCACGCCGATTTCGGGTGTTGCCGGCCTCGTTTTTCCCGGCGATCACGTCGACGTCATCCTCGCGCATCAGATCCGGAACGACGGCGCAGGAAATCAGCCGGGAGTGACGGGCTTTGCCAGCGAGACGGTGCTCACGGATCTGCGTGTTTTGGCGATCGATCAATCGACGGCCGATGTCGAGGGCAAACCGGTCTTGGCGAAAACCGTCACCTTCGAGGTGACGCCGAAACAGGTCGAAGCCATCGAGGTCGCGAGCACGCTCGGCAATCTCTATCTAAGCCTGCGCGGCATCGCCGGCAGCGACACGGAAGCGGACGGCATGGCAACCGCCGATAACGAGACGCCGTCGCACGGTACGCGATCGGTCAGCCACACTTGGGATAGCGATGTAAGTCCTCTCATTCACCACGGAACGCCCGATCAGGCTCCCGCTGTAACCATTCTGCGCGGTAGCAAGGGCGGCGGTGCCGGGTCAACGATGAACGTGACGATCCCCGCAACAACCATGACCGTGTCGTCTCCCGACACTCCGCCTCGGACAAGTGGCAAATGATGCGATTGATCCAGTTCCTTTGCTTCGTCATTGCTCTCGCTTGCGCGGCGGCGATGGCCATTCCTCCGACGGCGGCGCAAGAGGCCGTGCCGCCCTCGGGCCCCGCAATTCATTTGGATGCCGGCAAGGGCACATTGCTGCGGCTCGATCACGACGCCGATACGATATTCGTCGCGGACCCGGACATCGCCGACGTGATGGTCAAGGCGCCGCGCCTCGTCTACCTCTACGGCAAGACGCCCGGCGAGACCTCGTTTTACGCGGTCGACAAAGAGCAGCACGTTATCGTCAACAAGCCGGTCGTGGTGAAGCGCGACGTTGCGCGCATCCAGGCGGCGGTCGATCAAGTGGTTCCGGATGGAACCGTCGACGTCAAAGCGGTCGATGGAACGATCGTATTATCCGGACATGTCGATTCGCCGGGCGATGCCGAGGAGGCACGGCGCATCGTGCGCCCGTTTGTCAGCGACGATAAGCAACTCGTCAATCACATCGCAGTCGATGCGCCCAACCAGGTCAACCTGCGTGTGCGCATCGCCGAGGTGCAACACAATGTCGTCAAGCAGCTCGGCATCAATTGGGACGCTTTCAGCCGGTTCGGAAATTTCGCTCTGGGACTTGCCACCGGCAATCCCGTTCTTAATTCGACGGGCGGATTCATTACCCGAAACCCAACCACAAGCGGCAGCTCCGACAGTATCTTCGGCGGCTTCAATACGCACAATATTAGCATTAACAGCGTCATCGATGCGCTCGATCAGAATGGCCTGATCAATATCCTCGCCGAGCCCAATCTGACGGCCGTGTCGGGCGAGACGGCGAGCTTTCTCGCCGGCGGCGAATTCCCGATCCTCGTTCCGCAAACCAGCGGCACGGGGTCGGTTCCGGTGATCACCATCGAGTACAAACAATTCGGCGTCGCTCTTGCTTTCACCCCGGTCTTGCTCGCCAATGGCCGCATCAGCCTGCGCGTGCGCCCCGAAGTCAGCCAGCTCTCGACCACGGGTCAGATACAGATCAACGGTTTTACGATCCCGGCTCTGTCGACGCGCCGTGCCGAAACGACGATCGAGCTTGGCAGCGGACAGACCTTCGCGATCGGCGGACTCTTGCAAAACAACATCATCGACACGGTTAATAAGGTTCCGGGGCTCAACGAACTGCCGATTCTCGGGCCGCTTTTCAAGTCCAATGCGTTCCAGCGCAATGAGAGCGAACTCGTGATCCTGGTCACGCCCTATCTCGTGCGTCCGGTTTCCGACAAGCGGATGGCGGGCCCCACAGATGGCGTACGTCCGCCCAACGATTATGATCTCGCAATAACCGGTCGCATCGAACGGTCAGGGGCGCCGCAAGGCGGTCAACAACCGGTCGGGCCCAACGGCGACGCCGTCATCGGCCCGGCCGGATTCATCCTTCAATAGGTGATGGCTATGCGCTGCGAAACCTTCTTCATCGGCAAGGCTGCGCTTATCGCGCTGCTGCTGGCGGCGTGCACGCCGGATGCCGCGCGCTGGACGCCGGCCGAAGCGCCGAAAGAGAACAAAGTCGATTTCGTCACGATGGCGCACGAGGTCCATTTCGCTCCAGGCGCAACCGCGTTGAACAGCGTCGAAACCAAGGCTTTGACCGATTTCTTCGCGACGATCGCCTTCGGCTATGGCGACCAGGTCACGATCGATGCGGGCCCGAGCGGCGGCGCTGTGGCGGACGCGCTTGCATCGAAACGCCTCGATGCGGTCACGGCAGCGTTGCGGCGGATGCGAATTCGCGCCCAACGCGCGACGCGGCCGACCGTCGACGGCGCGCTCTCCCGCAATGCGGTGATCGTCACCGTTGCACGCTACGTCGTCACAACGCCGAACTGCCCCGATTTCGGCAAGCCCGATTCCGACGATTTCACCAACACGACGCAAAGCAATTACGGCTGCGCGACTGCGACCAATCTCGGCCTGATGGTCGCCAATCCGGCCGATCTCGTCC
>CAYMNX010000148.1:0-3552 GCA_964391905.1 uncultured Rhizobiaceae bacterium | reverse complement strand
TATAGCCCCCGCCGCCCGCCGCGCGCAGCCAGGGCGGTGCCCATCTTTCTGCCCACGCGCGATTGTTAAGCATGCCGAATAGCCTTGTTGCAGTGCAACCAGTAATCGGACCGGCTGTCCATCCCCATCTCCCAGCTGCGGCGACCAGTTTCGGTTGTCGAGAGATTTCAAAGGAGTAGCCCCCATGCGTGTGTCATCGCTTTTCCGTGCCGGCCTGTTGGCGGTCGCGCTGCTGGCGCCGGCTTCGGTCGCGGTCCCGGTTCTGGCCCAAGCCGCGGACCAATCGTCAGAACTGCAGAATCAGCAAAATTCCAATACCGGCCCCTATGATGGTGCCGATTTCGAGGCGGCAAAACGCGCCTTCTATTAATCGTCCCGTTGCTCCTGGAAGGCGGGCCGGTTGCGGGAAACCGCGCTGGCTCGTCTTTCATGTGCCTTCGTCATGCCGCGGATTGGAACTGACCCGGCGTGCCTTCGTTTTCGCTGCATCGGACCGATTTCGGATTTGATGGCCCGCGGCCTGAATTCGCCGCGGGCCTATCCATATCCTTCAACAGAAATGGCTGCCAAGACGTGGAGGGCTCATGAAAATCGGGATCGTCGGTGCGGGTGCTGTGGGTGCTGCTTGCGCCTTTGCGGCGGTCATGCGGGCACGGGCACGGGAGATCGTTTTGGTCGATCGAACGCGCGCGCGGGCAAAGGCGGTTGCCACCGATCTGCGCTACGGCGTGCCAATTACCGGCCGGCTTGAGATTCGCGACGGCGATTACGACGACCTTGCGGGTTCCGGCATGGTGATGATCACCGCCGGTATTAATGAGGCGACTGGCGGCGCAACCGACCGTAGCGATTCGCGCGGCCGACTTCGCCTGCTCGAAACCAATGCCGAAATCTATCGCGAGCTCGTGCCGAAGATCGTCGCGGCAGCGCCGTCGGCGTTCATCCTCGTCGTCACCGATCCGCCCGATCCGCTTGCCGATCTCGCGCGCCTCCTCGCCGGGCATGATCGCGTCCTCAGCACCGGCACTTATCTCGACAGTTTGCGGCTGCAAACCCACATCGCCGCGTGCCTAAACGTCGATCCGCGCGCTGTCGAGGCACAGATTCTCGGCGAGCACGGCACGTCCGAGGTCTTCATCTGGTCGGGCGCGCGCATCGGCGGCGTGCCCCTCGAGCAGGTCGCTGCCGATTGCGGCTTCTCTATCGCCGCGATCCGCGAGCAAGTCGAGCGTGAGGTTCGTTACGCCAATATCTCGATCATCGAAGGCAATAAGGCGAGCCAGTACGGCATCGGCATCGTCTCAGCGCGCATTGCCGAAATGGTACTTGGGGATGAGCAGGCCGTGATCCCGATTGGCGCCTATAGCAAGCGCTTCGAGGTGACCTTCTCGCTACCGAGCACTCTCGGCAAATCGGGCGTGATACGGACCATCGAGCCGCCGTTCTCGCGCGAGGAGGAGGCGGCGCTGCAAAAAAGCGCCGAGACGCTGCGCCATGCACTTGCGCGGATCCGCTCCTAAAAGATCGGGGCGGCTCTCGCCGCCCCGTATCTTCCTGACCTCTAAGAGCGCCGTGGTTTAGGAAGGTGGCAGAAGACCGTAACCCGGGAGCTGATAGCCGTTCGGGGCGGTGTAGCGGTCGCGCTCGTCATAAGGACCCGTTGTCGGTACGGTGACATCCGGGTTTGTATTGTTCTCGTAAGCCTTGAGCGCTTCTTGCTCGCCAGGGGTACCCTGTAGCGAATATGACTGCGGCGCTGTGGCGGTCTGCTCGACGGGAGCCGCAAGTGCGGTGCCGGCCGAGAGGCCCAGCAATATGGTCAAAGCAATGAGCCCTTTATTCATGACGTACTCCTTTCGCTCGAACTTCGGCGGTCGTGGTCGATCTGATTGATCGAATATTTGCGGCCGTCGATAGCGAAATGGGCGCAGTTTGTGCGATTGCGAACTGCAATATTGACGAAGCGTCATGCGTCCGATGCGGGCTCTTTTTTTCAAGTGCGACCCACTGTCCGACGCGGCGGAATGCTCGGTTTGACTTGTCCAGATTTGCTCAATTCGGGGCGAGGTTGCCGAAAAACGCATCCATGGACGCGCCGCTCGGGCTCCGCTAATGGTGTTGTCGCGGCCGATCGAAAACCAGCGTAAGCGCGGCCCGTGGGGGAAACGTGAAAAACCAAAACCATTCATCGAACCATGGCAAACGGCGAAGCTCATCCGGCGCTGCCGGCGCCTTGCTACTGATCCTGCTCGTCGCTTTGCCGGCTGCGGCGCAAGAAAAGCTGCGCGTCGGTAAGGCCATTTCCGGCGCCTTCACCTTCACGCTTCTGGATGTCGGCGTCAAAGAAGGGTTGTTCGAAAAACAAGGGCTCCATATCGAAGCAGCGGAATTCGCCGGCGGATCGAAGCTGCAACAGGCCATGGCTTCGGGCAGCATCGATATCGGGCTCGATACCGGCCCGGATCTTTCGCTCGTGGCAAAAGGCGCGCCGGTGAAAGGCGTTGCCGCCATGGCGGGACCACCTCTCGACACCGGCATCCTCGTGCGCAATGACGGGCCGGTGAAGAGCGTCGCCGATCTCAAAGGGAGAAAAATCGGCGCCTCCGTCGTGACGGCGCTGATCAACTACTTGACCAAGGAATTGTCGCGTCACGAAGGCTGGGGGCCCGACGGCATCAATCTCGTCGCCACCGGCTCGCCGACTGCATCCTTGGCTTTCGTCAAGACGGGCGAGATCGACGGCATGGCCGGCGATCTCGGCACGCTTTACAACGCCGAGCAAAACGGTGCCGGCCATGTGCTGGTGACCTTTGCCGAGGCGGTGCGGGATTTCCATAACTACGTCGTCTTTGCGACCGACAGCCTGATAACGGCTCATCCGGATGAGGTTCGTCGCTTCCTCAAAGCGTGGTTCGAGACGATTGCCTTTGCGAATGCACATAAGGAGGAGACGATCGCGATCATCAGTTCCGCGTTGCGTTACGACCGGGCGCTGGTGAGCCGGCTCTATGACACGCAGATGCCGATGTATTCGCGCGACGGCAAATTCGATGCGAAAGCGCTGGCGGCGCTCGCCAAATCCTATGTCGAATTGAATCTCCTCGACAAGGAGCCCGTTATGACGACGCTGGTGACCGAGGCCTTCCTGCCGACGGCAAAGTGATATCGCCAGCCAGGAGAGAAAATGCGGGACGGAGCGAAAACGATCGCCGTCATCGGCGGAACCGGGGCGGAAGGCAGCGGGATCGCGCTGCGGCTTGCGGCGGCGGGCCACCGCGTCATCATCGGGTCGCGCGATCAAGCAAAGGCGGAAACGGCGGCGCGCGACGTCGCGCAACATCTCGGCGGCGGCGCGATCGCTGGCGATGAGAATAAGCGCGCCGCGGCAGCGGCCGAGATCGTCATTCTGACCGTTCCTTATGCGGCGCAACTCACGAGTATCGAGGAGATCGGCGAAGCGCTCGAAGGAAAGATACTCGTTGACGCGACGGCACCGTTGATGCCGCCCAAGGTCAATCGCGTCCAGCTGCCCGCGGGCGGCTCGGCCGTCGC
>CAYMNX010000147.1:0-13097 GCA_964391905.1 uncultured Rhizobiaceae bacterium | reverse complement strand
AGCAGCTTTTCTTCGGCATCTCTTGAAACATCGTTGACGGTCGGCATGGCCCACCTCAAGCAAAATGTCGCTGTGATGAACTGCAGCAGTCGTTGAATTAGACCTAATCAAGATTGAAGTTTACCTAAAGCCGCATCGCAGGGTAAGAAATGATTAATCACAACGCCGAAATCGTGCGGATCGCGCGCCCCTCTTCGAGGCTCTTCGAGAGGCTGCAGATTTCGCGCGAAAATGCTTTAACATCCCTATTGGGGGCAGGGGGCCGAAACGAGCGGTAGGGAGGTATCGATGGCGGATTTTGTCGCGACCCATCGGGTCACGCATGAGGCGAGCCTTAAAATGATCGCGGCCGGCGTCGCCAAGGCGAACGAGATTGGCGTGAAGATAAGCCTCGCCGTGGTCGATGCGAGCGGGCAGCTGATCGCTTTTCTGATGATGGATGGCGCGCGCTTTTTCTCCGGCCGCACGACGATCAAGAAAGCGATCACCTCGGCGTCGCAGCGTCTGCCGACCGGCTATGCGCCGGAAGAGCGCGTTCTCAGCATGCAGATTCGCATGGATGGCGATTTCACCAATGTGCCGGGAGGCTTCCCGATCAAGGTGGCGGGTCAAGTGGTCGGCGGCGTCGCCGCCGGCGGCGCGAAGGAAGAAGAGGATGTGATCGTCGCCGAGGCGGCGCTGGCGGCGCTCGGGCTTCCCGCTTGACGACGTGGCCCACCCGGCCCTCGCTATCCTTGTCGAGGAAAGAGCTGAATTTTGTTCCCTTTTCGTTCCAAATCGTGTAACGTGGCTTCTTGTCGGATCGAGAGGCACGAGGCGAGGGATGAGCGAATTCAGGACGGTCGATGACTACCTTCAGGGCGCTTACGGCATCGGACTTGAAGATGTGCTGTGCGATGGTTGCACCATTGGCCGTCCTGATATTCGCCTGGCCGGCACCGCGAAGGTCTTGCCGCGGCTTTTGCGCTCGGAGAAGGAGGATGACGGCGGCGAATATGCGACCTATGAGGGGGTATTGATCCTCGACGGCGTTTGGTATCGCTTCGGCTGCCATATCTTCATCGATGCGAGCGGCCTTTGTTTCCTCGCGGATGTGATTCGCTTCGAAGCCGTGGAATGGAAGCTGCGCGTCGCGGTCTAAGGCTCTCGATCAATCGCGCTCGCGAATGACGTCGCAACGCGCATCAGCAGGGTCGAATTCGTGCTTCTGCGACGGGTCGGGCATGACGCTGCTTTCGCCGGGAAACTGAAAACTCATGGCGACAAGGGCCTGGTTGACCGTGACCTCGTCCTCCGAGAGAGGCATCACGATCCGATGGCAGATGATTTGGGTGTCCTTGCGCGAGAAATAGCGGCTGTACATTAGGATCGGGCGCTTCTCCCGGCACATCAGCCGATAACTATCCTCGAAATAGTGTCGCTTCGCCTCCGTCAGGACCTCGTCGAAAAACTTTCCCGTATGATCGATGCCATGAGTGGCGGCGATTGCCGTGCCGACCAGGCGATAACGAATACGGGCCCCGCCATCGACGAACTCAATGATCTGGAGATAGGGTAAAAGTCGCTTGATCTCGCTCGGATCAATCTCGCGACGTCGCGGCATCTGACGTCCGCGGCATTTCGAGTTCCAATATTCGTAGGCGCGACCGAGGATCGGATCGCTGCGGAAGTCATAGGCCAAGGTGCGCGCTTCTCCAGTCGACGAGAGGCTCTTTCGAAATAAATGCACGGAATATCGACACGCCAACCGTCGCCCCGGCGGCGTGTCTTCATGCCACGCATATAGCGGCTTTTGGACAGCCCTGCTGAGCCGGCCAATGATCGCGCTTTTGGCGAGAATAACGCAGCGCCTATGCAACTCCAAGCCTCTCGCGATGCGCGAGGGGGCGGTGGCGCGGCTCAAGAATTGAGCAGAGGGAGCCTGCCGTTACGTCTCGGATGGACGCACGAAGCAGAGGATGCCCGTGCCGGGATGGTAGCAAACGATGGCGCGGCCGGTGGGATTGCTGACATGCTGAAGAATCCGATCGGGCGGGACGGCCAGCCATTTCTCATCGATAAGCGCCTCGTAGCCGGTCGCATCGGTGCGATAGTCGGTCATACGGCAATCGGCGACCGAGCAGCACGAGATGCCGGTGCCGGGCTGTCGCAGGCTTTGGAACCAGGGCGCGAACGAGGGATCGGCGTTGTCAGGCGGTGCGGCGTAAGCTGTCCCGCCCAAGCCGAGCAATATGCCGACGATGGCCGCCGCGATGGCGTAAAGCGGCGGACGATTGGGCTTGCTGGTGAACAACGGCGGACGCATTGGATCTCTCCTGATGCAATGGTCGCCCCCCAGATCGTCTCCCCAAATCTCTTCGACTCGAAGTAAGTCTATCACAGAGATTTTCAGGCGAGAACATATGCGGCGTGTCGCCACAGCATGGCTGCGACGCTCCCATCAGTGGGATATGTCCATTGCCTCAATCCCGCTATAATCCCTCCCCATAAATACGAAATCGGGGATATCGAGGGGAGATGCTATGACGCCGTCGTTTTGCCGCCGTGCTTCGATCGGCGCGTTGTTTGCCGTTGCGTCTTTGACTGTTGCCGCCTGCGCGCAGACGACGTCTTCATCGCCACCGCCGGATCAAGCGCTCGCCGAGCTCAAAGCCGATGTGCAAGAGCGGGCCGACCATCAAGCCTATCCGATCACCGGCATCAATCGTGACGAGGTGACGGCGGTGCTTGCGAGCCTCAAGAGCACCGATCGCGATGAATGGGCGGCGGCCTGGAGCGCGATGGGCGATCGTCATGTCGCTGCCGCGCGGATTGCCAAAGATCGCGATGCGAAGCGCAAGAATTACCGCCAGGCCTGGCTCGACTACATGTTCGCCGCGTGGCCTGCGCAAACCACCGATGGCAAGCGCGCCGCCTATAAGAAATCGATCGAGGCGTTCCACAACTACGGTAAGCTGCTCGATTATCCGATCGAGGTCGTGCGCATCCCCTTCGAAGGGAAGGAGATCGTCGGCTATCTCCAATTGCCCAAAGGGCCGGGTCCGAAGCCGGTGGTGATCTCGATCGGCGGCCTCGATGAGTACAAGGAATATGGCGTCGAGCATGGCAGCGCCGATCTCCTCAAAGCGGGGTTCGGCTCGTTCGCGCTCGACATGCCGGGCACCGGCGAGGCGCCGGTCAAGATGGAGGTCGGCGCCGAGCGCATGATCACCAAGGCGATCGACTATCTCGCGAGCCGTCGCGATATCGATTCGAAGCGGATCGCCGTGAGCGGCGCCAGCGCTGGCGGCTATTGGGCGGCACTTACGGCTTATCTCGAGCCGAAGCGCGTCAAGGCGGCGGTGGTGCGCGGCGGGCCGATCGACGGCTATTTTCAGCCCGATTGGCAGAAAAAATCCTGGGGCACGAGCGAATATCTCTTCGGTCTCAAAGAGGCGCGGATGGCGGTCTACGGCTTCAAGCCCGGCGAGGATGACCAATTCCTCGCGGCGATGCAGCCTTTCTCGCTCAAGGCGCGCGGCATTCTCGACAAGCCTTCGGCGCCGATGCTGGTCGTCAATGGCGAGAAGGACACGCAGGTGCCGATCGCGGATCTTTATCTCCTTCTGCGCACCGGAACGCCCAAATCGGCGTGGGTCAACCCGGCGGGCGGACATACGGGTCGCTCGAAGGAATGGGACGAGGAGAAGATTACCGATGCGGTGGTCGTGCCGTGGCTTTCGGCGACACTCGCGCCGACACGCCCCAGCGTGACCGTTGCGAAAACCGCGCACCGGGTGATCAAGGCGTCGGCGACGCAAGCCAATGGAGCGCCGGATGGCGCGGCGGTAAAGCCATGAGACCCGCCGATATCGATCCCGAATCGGGTTGTCGGCTGCCTCTGCCGAAACGCGAGGAGCTCGACGAGCTGGGTCGCCAACTCTACGACCGCGCGACCGATCCCAGAGGCGGAACGATCCGTGGCCTCAAGGGGCCGAGCGGCATCCAGCTTCATTCGCCGGGGCTGTCGCAATATGCGAGCCCGCTCAATCGCTATCTGCGTTACGGGGCGGGGTTCAGCGGCCGCGTGCGCGAGCTCGCGATCCTGACGACGGCGCGCGAATGCGACAGCCAGTTCGAATGGGCGGCGCATGAGCCGGCGGCGCTCAAGGAAGGCGTGCCGGCGTCGATCGTGGAGATCATCAAGCATCGCCGCAGCACGGCGGGGCTCGAGCCAGCCGACGCGATCATCATCGAATTGGGACGCGAGATCTTCGGCGCGCGAAAGGTGCGGTCGGAGACCTATGCGCGCGCGGAAAAACAATTCGGCCGCCGCGGCTTGGTCGATCTCGTCTCGCTGATGGCGAACTATGCCGGCACGGCGGCGCTCCTCACCGCTTTCGACATGCAGCTCGATGAAGGGCAGGAGCCGCTGCTGCCGCCGCGACTCTAGCGCGATCTCGTTCTCGCTTGGTGCGCCGATGAGGCTTCTTGGCGCTGGCGCATCTTCGCCAGCGTGACGCGGAGATAACGGCGATAGCCCTCGGGGCTCATCCAGCCGCGGGGGCAGGGGACGAGTGCGAGGCTCGGCGCTTCGACGACAAGAAATTCATGGGTGTTTCTCGTCTTGCGCCGCACGCGGACCTTATAAGCATCGCCGATCTTTGCGCGAACCCGCGCCACTCTTCCATCCGGCAGTTTGACGCAATCGCCGTTGCGGATCGCGCGAGCGTCTCGCTGTGCGTTTGGCGACCGCGTGCGCTTCAGTGCTTGACGAGGGGGCATTCGCTTTCGCTCAAGGGGCGGTAGGCCTCATCGGCGGGGACAGTCGCGAGCTCTTTGTAATAGTCGAAGGGATATTTCGACTCCGCCGGCTTTTTCACCTCGAAGAGATACATATCGCGCATGACACGGCCATCTTCGCGCAAGCGGCCATTCTTCGTCATGAAATCGTTGATTGGCATAGCGCGCATTTGCGCCACGACCTTGGCGCCGTCGTCCGTGCCAGCAGCGGCCATCGCCTTCAGATAGTGCGTCACCGCACCATAGACGCCGGCTTGGCCCGAGGTCGGCACCTTGCCGTTATAAGCGGCTTCAAAACGCTTGGCGAAGGCGCGCGTCTCGTCATTCTGGTCCCAATAATAGGCTTCGGTCAGCAACAGGCCTTGGGCGGCATCGAGGCCAAGACTGTCGACATCCATGATGAAGACCAAGAGGCCGGCAAGACGCTGCCCGCCTTGCACGATGCCGAATTCGGCCGCCTGCTTGATCGAATTGACCGTGTCGGCGCCGGCATTGGCGAGGCCGATCACCTTGGCTTTCGATTGCTGCGCTTGGAGAAGAAAGGACGAGAAGTCCGAATTGTTGAGCGGCACATTGACCGAGCCCAGCACCTGGCCTCCCGCCGCCTTCACAACCGCCGCGGTATCGTCTTGCAGTTGGTGACCGAAGGCATAATCGGCGGTGATGAAGAACCAGCTGTCGCCGCCCTGCTGCGCCACCGCCTTGCCGGTGACATGCGCCAGCGCATAGGTGTCATAGGTCCAATGGACGCCGGTCGGCGAGCAGGCCTTGCCGGTGAGTTCGGATGAGCCCCCATTCGAGATCAAGGTGACCTTGCCCCGCGTCTTTGCGACTTGTTGTACGGCGAGCGCTACCGAGGAAGTCGGGAGATCGACGATCGCATCGACGCCCTCATCATCGAACCAGCGGCTCGCGAGGCTCGCGCCGACATCCGGCTTGTTTTGATGATCGGCGAAGATCACCTCGATCGGCTTGCCGAGAACCTTCCCGCCGAAATCCGCGACGGCCATTTTTGCGGCGGCCACCGAGCCCATGCCACCAAGATAGGAGTAGACCGACGACATGTCGTTCATGACGCCGATCACGACCTTGTCTTGAGCGGCGCGCGCCGCCGGGATCACTACGCCGAGAATGAAGGCGAAAGCTATGGCCGCGGCCGCTGCGCGCTTCATCTTCGTCCTCCCTCGCCGCGACGGATCGGTTTCCCGGTCGCGTCATAACCGCTTCTCGCCGGCGCGCGGCGAGACGTGCTAGATAATCGAGCGGTCCGGCTCGCCCGTATTGTCGCTCGTGACCGCGAACATCAGCCTTTGCATGATTTCGGGCGGATGGCCTTCCTGCCTCGCTTTTATCGCCTCGCCGTATTCAAGGCGCGCGGCTTCTGCGTCCTTCCGGCCCTGCACGATTTCGTTCGCGAGATTGAGCGCGAGAAAATTTGCCTCTTCGCCCTCGCAGCGCGCCGACATCTCGCCTTTCGTGCGATCGATCCGGACGCTGCCATCAAACAGCCCGAGCTCGTTGAATTTTTCGACCGGCACGCGATAGGGGATGTATTGCTCGAGCACGTCGCGATGCGGCGTCGGAAAGCGGTGCTCGATTTCCTCCGCATAAACCACGCTGCGGCGCCACGGGCCGTTATTGTGCCAGATCATCCTCGTCTCCGATGCTTCGTTCGGCAGCCCGTATTTGTTGATCATGACGATCGCGGTCTGGCGCGAGACTTTGGGCCAG
Organism: uncultured Rhizobiaceae bacterium; assembly: GCA_964391905.1. Classification (GTDB taxonomy): domain Bacteria; phylum Pseudomonadota; class Alphaproteobacteria; order ATCC43930; family CGMCC-115725; genus CAIKMD01. Next base: position 6,584 of record CAYMNX010000147.1, on the reverse strand, counting down.
GTTTTGACGATGGCGGCGACGGCGTCGCGGTGAGTGCGGTCCATTCGAGCCTCCAACTATGGGCATTTCCGGAGAAACGCCACATTCTGACTGAGGTTCCAGGCGCGTCCGAGCCGGCGTCAGTCGGTTTTCACCACGGCCGACATGACGGCGCCGATCGAGTCGCGAATGACGAGGTCGGCGTAATCATCCTGCGGCGTCGCCTCGCGATTGACGATCACGAGATCGGCACCGTTCTCCTTGGCGAGCAGCGGAAAGCCGGCCGCCGGATAAACCACGAGCGAAGAGCCCAAGACGATGAAGAGATCGCAGGCGAGCGTCTCTTCCTGCGCCCGCGTCATCTTGTCGGCCGGCATCGCCTGCCCGAAAGAGATCGTCGCCGTCTTGACGAGACCCTCGCACTCGCGGCAGCGCGGAATCTCGCCGCGCCCCAAAAAGCTTTGCTTCAGCACCTCGAGCTCGTGGCGCAGCCCGCAATCGAGGCAGGTGGCATAGCTGGCATTGCCGTGCAACTCGATGATCCGACTCGACGGCACGCCCGAATCCTGATGAAGATTGTCGACATTCTGCGTGATCACAACCGAGGCCTTGCCGCGCGCCACGAGCCGCGCCACCGCGTAATGGCCGGCATTGGGTGCCGCGCCCGTCCAACCCATGACGCCCGAGAAAGTGCGCGTCCAGGCTTCGCGGCGCTTCTCCTCGCTCGCGACGAACTCCTCGAAATAGATGGGCTTCATCCGGCTCCACACCCCGCCGGGGCTGCGGAAATCGGGAATGCCGGATTCGGTCGACATGCCGGCACCGGTGAAGATTACGGCGCGGCGCGACTGGGCAAGAAGCGCGGCGAGACGGTCAAGCGACGACATGCCGCTATCAAAGCCGAAACCGCCACCGGCGCGCAAGAGGCGCCCCTCGACCGGTCATGTCGGTCCGTTGTAGCCGAGCCGGCGCGAGATCCGTTGCGCGATTCTCTTCAGAAAAATCGCAGGATGCGCCTTGAGATCGGGAGCAAGGTCTTCGGCACGCCCGAGCAATCCGACCGCCGCGGCGATGCGGCCGCGGTGATCGAAGACCGGCGCCGAGAGCGCGGTAACGCCGGGTACGAGGTCGCCCGAGACCGCGGCGATGCCCAGGCGGCGCGCATCGCCGAGCAGCTTTTCGATCGGGGTGCCGCCTTTGATCCGGCTCATGGCCGAGAGCGCCTTGCGCTCGCGCGCGAGAAGGGCCTTCGTCTCATGCGGCGGCAGATGGGCGGCAAAGATGCGGCCCGTCGCGGTGCGCAGGAGCGGCAGGATCGAGCCGACGCGGATGTTCATGAACACCGGGCGGCCGCTCTCTTCAAGGCGGATCACGACCGGACCCGCCGCGCTCCAAACCGCGAGCAGCGCCGTCTCGTCGGTTTCGTCGCGCAGCGTGGGCAGGAATTCGCCGGCGGCGCGGACGACATCGATCGCGCGCAGCCCGGCAAGACCCAAGGCGATGGCGGCCGGGCCGATGCCGTAGCGTCCATTACCGCTGTCCTGCGCGACGAGACCGGTGCGCGTGAGGCTCACCAGGTAACGATGAACCTTTCCGGGCGGCATTTTTGCGAGCTGGGCGAGGTCCTTGAGCGCCAACGGCTGGGCCGCTTGCGTCATCGCCGCGAGAATGGTTGCAGCAATTTCGACCGACTGAATTCCAAGACGCTCTTTCGCCATGGTCTCGCGCCCGCTGTTGAAGCTCTCGAATATTATATTGTAATATCCATATTACTAATCGAAACAAACACCGGGAGGGCGTCATGACGGAAACGCCAATGGGTCGCGAGATGCGTTCGCGCCTCAGCGCCGATGCGAAGGCTTTGCACCTTATCGAGTTCTGGGAAGAGCGGGCGGATGTCGAGCTCCTGCAGCCGCGCAACAAGGCGGTGGCGCATCGCTGGCGCTGGCAGGACATCGAGCCGCGCTTGCGAATTGCGGCCAAGACGGTGCCGATCGAGGAATGCGAGCGCCGCGCTCTCGTCTTCGCCAATCCCGGGCTTGATGGCAAGCCTTACATCACGAACACGCTCTTTGCCGCGTACTCGCTCTATAATCCGGGAGAACAGGCGCCGGTCCATCGCCACACGCCCGCGGCGAGCCGTTTCGTGCTCGAAGGCGACGGCGGCTTTACCGTGGTCGAAGGCGAAAAGCTCAGGATGAAGCGCGGCGATCTCATCCTCACGCCCTCGGGCACCTGGCACGACCATGGCAATGACGGCACCGAGCCGGTGATCTGGGTCGATGTGCTCGATGTACCGCTCGTCGAGAGCCTCAATACGACGCGATTCGAGTTCGACTATGCCGAGCCGGAAGCGGGCTCGAACTCAGGCGCGATTGCTCGCCGCGCGGTTCAAACCATCCGCGAGCCGGCGGACCATTCACTCAACCTTTACGGCACGGCTGGGCTGATGCCGCTCTTTTCATCGCATCGCCGCGGCCTTAACCGACATTCGCCGATGTTCATCTATCCTTGGGAAAGGACGCGCCGCGCCTTGCAGCAGTTACGCGGCTATGAGGGCAGCGCCTGTGACGGGCTGATCCTCGAATATGTCGACCCGACGACGGGCGGATCGGTAATGCCGACCCTGTCGTTCCGCTGCCAGATGCTGCGCTCGGGCGAGCACACGACCACGCATCGAAAGACCGCGAGCAGCCTCTATTGCGTCCTGGAAGGCGAGGGCTACACCGAGGTCGATGGCAAGCGCCTCGACTGGGGCTGCAACGACGTCTTCGCCGTGCCCGGCTGGGTCTGGCATTCGCATCGCAACACCGGAGAGGGCGATGCGTTCCTCTACTCCGTCACCGACGAGCCGGTGATGCGCAAGCTCGAGCTCTTGCGCGAAGAAACCTTGTCGAGTGACGGAAAAATCGTGGCCGTGGGCGCGTAAGCGAGGCGCTTTTGCGCCGGGGTCACGCCATCAGCGCACGGCCGATGACACGCGCCACTTCCTGATGATCGGACATGAAGCGCAGACCGATCCGCTCGGCGACCTGCCAGATCACCTCGGCGTCGAGCCGTCCCATCGGTTCGATCACCAGCGTTGCGCGCTGCCGCGGCACGACCGGGATCGGCGCCGCGAGCTGGAGCTTCGCGCCGTCCTTCGAGACATCGAGGATGATGCAGTTGAAGGAGCCCTCTTGCGTGTCGAGCCGCGCCGCCCACAGCACGCGCTGGCGCACATGCCGTCGCTGATCGAGCGCGGCCGTCTCGTGAAGCCAAAGCGGTAATTTTCCGTCCATCGATTCTCGTCTCGCCGCAGCGAATGCCTTGAGAAGGCGACGAGACTATCGGAGCTAGATTGACCGATGCTTAGGAATGGCTTGGATTTATCCTGCAATTGCGGCATTCGCCACCGGGAGGTCGGCCGCCACTAATCCCGGTCCTTCGCCGCCGCGGCGCGCTTTGCATCGGCGGCGGCGAGATTGGCGCGGATTTTGGTGAGGATGCGCTTCAAGGTCTCGATCTCGGCGCGACTGAGATCCGCCGTTGCCGTCCGGTTGACTGCGCGCGCCGTCGGCAGCAGCAACTCGCGCAAGCCGCGCGCCGGCGGTGTCAAGTAGATGTTCGACTTGCGCCGGTCGGCGGCGTTTTGCACGCGCGTGACGAGACCGCGCTTTTCCATGGCATGGAGCGCGGTCACCGTGGTTGGCTCGGTCGTGCGGGCGCGGTCGCTCAATTCACGTTGCGTCAGCCCGTCCTCTTCCCAGAGCGCGCGCAGGAATCCCCACATGCCGAGCGAGATGCCGTAAGGCCGGATCCGCGCTTCGAGCTCGCGCTGGAGCGCGCGGTGGGTCCAGCGAATCTGATGGCCGACGCTTTCTTCCGCCGGATAGCGAAATCGGCCTTTTCCCGCCTTGCGTTTGGGCCGCCTCTTCCTGCTGCTCGTCATTCTTCCCCCGATTTGGCGGCGACTGTAGCATGCCGGTCGAGCGATCGGCGAGGCTGGCCAACGCGCGAGCGTCCTCACCTAGCGACGAGAAATCGCCGAAAGGCGCGATTGCTTGACAGCGGCAGGACGCCTTTAAATAATTCGAAGCCTAAGCATTACGACAACAATGACGCGGGGAGGATGGATCATGGGGAAATTGACGATCATCGGCGGCGTGCTCGCTTTCGCGATCGTCCTCGCGGGTGGGCGCGCGGAAGCGGCCGATCCCTTCGAGATTCACGCGATCATGCCTTTGACCGGCGGCGGCGCGTTTCTCGGCCTCGGCGAACAGCAAGCCCTCCAGCTCGTGGAGAAAACCGTCAATGCCGGCGGCGGCATCAACGGCGCGCCGCTTCGCTTCGTCTTTCACGACGATCAGTCGAGCCCCCAGGTCGCGGTGCAGCTCACCAACGAGGTGATGGCGAGCCGGCCGGCCGTCATGCTCGGTTCCTCGCTGGTCGCGATGTGCAGCGCGATCGGACCTCTGGTGCAGGCCAATGGACCGGTCGAGTACTGCTTTTCGCCCGGCATTCATCCCGCGAAGGGGAGCTACAGCTTCACCTCGAGCGTCTCGACGCTCGACCTCGCCAATGCGGTCATCCGCTATTTCCGTCTCAAGGGCTGGACGAAACTCGCGCTGATGTTCAGCACTGACGCCTCGGGCCAGGATGCCGAGCGCGGCATCAAGTCGGTGCTCGATCTGCCGGAGAACAAGGGAATGAGCGTGGTCGAGACCGCGCATTTCGCGACGAGCGACGTCAATGTCGCGGCCCAGCTCGCGAATGTGAAAGCCGCCAATCCGCAAGCCTTCATCGCCTGGAGCACGGGCGCGCCGATCGCGACGATCTTTCGCGGCATGATTCAGGCGGGGCTCGATGTGCCGACGGCGACGACCGACGGCAACATGACGCGAGCGCAGATGGGCCAGTACGAATCCTTTCTGCCGAAGCAGATTTACTTTCCCGCGGCGGAGTGGGTGGTGGCGAACGATCCGAAATTCCCGATGGATACGGCGGTCGCGGAAAAGCAGCGCGCCTTCTACGGCGCGTTCAAGGCGGCCGGCGCCGACCCGGACATCGCGTCGGAGCTGGCCTGGGACCCGGCGATGATCCTCGTCGACGCCCTTAAGCAGCTCGGCGCCAACGCAACCGCGTCGCAGATTCGCGATCATCTCGTCGCGCTCAAGGGCTATGCCGGCGTCAATGGCATCTATGATTTCGAGAAGGAGCCGCAGCGCGGCTTGAGCGTGGCCAATGCCGTGGTGACGCGCTGGAATCGCGAGACCAAGAATTGGCAGGTGGTGAGCAAGGCGACCGGCGTTCCACTCAAAGAATAGAGGCGGCGCTATTCGCCGATGAGATGCAGCACCACTTCGCGCCGATGCGCGGCGCGGCGGTGCTCGAAGAGATAGATGCCCTGCCAAGTGCCGAGCACCATCTCGCCCGAAGCGATCGGGATTGCGAGTTGGGTTTGGGTGAGCGCGGCGCGAAGATGCGCCGGCATGTCGTCCGGACCTTCCGCGTCGTGGCGATAGCGCCGCCGATCTTCGGGCGCAATGGTCGCGAAGAAGGTTTGCAGATCGGCCTGCACATCGGGATCGGCATTCTCTTGAACGAGGAGGGAGGCCGAAGTGTGGCGGCAGAAGAGGGTGAGCAAACCGGTCGCGATTTGCTGCTCGGCCACCCAACGCTTTACGGCTTCCGTGATCTCGATCAGACCTTGGCCGTTCGTCGCAATTTCCAAGCGATGGAGCGCTTGTCGCATCATAGGCGTTAGATAAGCGCTCGGAGTGGCGGAAAAAGGCACCGGGAGATTTTCTTGGCAGCCTCGTGCCATCGCGGTTCTACCGCCCAGATCTCCATGATCGCCGGCTATTCCACCTCGCATTTGAAGGGCGAGAGCGCCTCTTCGAGCTCCTCCATCTCGCTCTCGATGGCGCGGCGCTCGCGCGCGCAAAAATCGGCGACGGCGCGGGCGAAGCCGGGATCGCGTATCCAATGCGCGCTGTAAGTGGGGCAGGGGAGATAACCGCGCTGGATCTTATGTTGGCCCTGTGCGCCGGCCTCGACGCGCTTCAAGCCGCGCGCGATGGCAAAATCGATCGCGCGATAATAGCAGACCTCAAAATGGAGGAAGGGGAAATCGCCGAGGCAGCCCCAATTGCGACCGAACAGCGTGTCGGAGCCCAGAAGATTGAGCGCGCCCGCGACATAGCGTCCCGCCTTCTTGGTCATGATCAGCACGATCTTGTCGGCCATGCGCTCATGGATGAGGTCGAAGAATTCGCGCGTCAGATAGGCCGAGCCCCACTTCCGATCCGAGGTCGACATGTAGAAGCGGAAGAACGCGTCCCAATGCGCCGGTTTGAGATCGGGCCCGGTAAGCGTCTCGATTTCGAGCCCGCCCTCGAGCGCATCGCGCCGCTCGCGCCGGATCTGCTTGCGCTTTCTTGAGTTGAGCGCCTCGAGGAAATCATCGAAGCTCTCATAGCCGTGGTTCTCCCAATGGAATTGGCGGCCGAGCCGCTGCTGAAAGCCGTGCTTGGCCAGCAGCTCCGCTTGCGCTTGCGGCGGGAAGTTGACGTGCAGCGAGGAAACCTTCCGGCGCTGTGCCACTTCAATCATGCCGGCGATGA
>CAYMNX010000146.1:0-6034 GCA_964391905.1 uncultured Rhizobiaceae bacterium | reverse complement strand
CCAAGGCGCTTGCCGCCAGGCGCAAACAACGCGTAGGAGTCATGCGCGCCCTTTCAGCCGGTCGCCGCCGGCGAGGTCGCCCGCGCCGCGGCCGAAGCGCGCGAGCGCCCATAGCCGGAAGCGATCGAGATAGAGATAGATGACCGGCGTCGTATAAAGCGTCAGCAACTGACTCACGATGAGTCCCCCGATGATCGAAATGCCGAGCGGGTGGCGGATCTCGCTCCCCTCGCCCATGCCGACCGCCAGGGGCAGAGCGCCGAGGAGAGCGGCCATGGTCGTCATCATGATCGGACGGAACCGCAGAAGGCAGGCCTGGTAAATCGCATCGCGCGGTGATCTGCCCTTCTCCCGCTCGGTCTCGAGCGCGAAATCGATCATCATGATGGCGTTCTTCTTGACGATGCCGATCAGCAGAATGACGCCGATCAGCGCGATGATGTCGAACTCTGTCCGGAAGGCGAGAAGCGCCAGCACCGCGCCAACGCCCGCGGAAGGAAGCGTCGAGAGGATGGTGAGCGGATGAACGTAGCTCTCGTAAAGTATTCCCAGAACGATATAGATCGCGATGATGGCGGCCAGAATGAGGATCGGCATGCTCGACAGCGATTGCTGAAAGACGCGCGCCGTGCCTTGGAAGGTGCCGTGGATCGTGTTCGGAACGCCGATCCGCATCATCGCGTCGTTGATCGCGGCCGTGGCGGCGCTCAGCGACTTGCCGGGTGCGACGTTGAAGGAGATCGTCGATGCAACGAAGGTGCCCTGGTGGTTGACAGCGAGCGGCGTATTTCCCGGGCCGAAATGGCTGACCGCGGCAAGCGGCACCATGGTCTCGGGGCTGGTGCTGACGGCGGCGCCGGTCGAGGCGCTGCCGTGGCCGATCGCGGCCAGCGAGTTGGTGCGTTGATTGCGCACGGCATCGAGGCTCAGATTGGCCGTGCCCGCGTTACGGCTCGGCGAGCCGGTGGTGCCGGCGAGCGCATTGGTCGAGTTCGTGCCGGTCACCGTGCCGGCGGTGCTGACATAGATGTCATTGAGCGTCTGCGGGTCTTGCCAGAAGCGCGGCGCGACCTCCATCACCACGTGATATTGATTGAGCGGGTTGAAGATCGTGGAGACCTGGCGCTGGCCGAATGCGTCATAGAGCGTGTTGTCGATTTGACTGGCCGTGATGCCGAGCCGCGCCGCCGACGTGCGATCGATGACGAGGTCGATCTCGAGCCCCTTCTGCTGCTGATCGGAATTGACGTCGGTGAGCTCCGGCACGCTTTGCAGCGCGGCGGTGATTTTCGGGACCCAGGTATAGAGCTCGTCGAGATCATCGCCTTGCAGCGTATACTGATATTGCGCGTTGCTTTGCCGTCCGCCGACCCGCACGTCCTGCGCCGACTGCAGGAAGAGCGAGGCGCCCGGCACCTGGTTAAGCTCGCGCCGCAGCCGCGCAATCACCTGATCCGATGTGACGCCGCCGCGCTGGGCGCGATCCTTCAAGCGGATGAAGACGAAGCCGCCATTCGTCTGCCCGCCGCCGGTGAAGCCGGTCACCGTATCGACCGCGGGGTCTTTCTGCACGATCGAGATGAACTGCGTCAGCTTTTGCCGCATAGCCTGGAACGAGATGCTTTGATCGGCCTGGATGCCGCCCATGATCCGGCCCGTATCCTGCTGCGGGAAGAAGCCCTTCGGCACGACCGCGTAGAGATAGAAATTGAGGCACAGCGCGCCGAGCAGGATGATCATCATCGTGCGCGGATGCGAGAGCGCCCAGCCGAGGCTGCGGCGATAGAGATAGAGAAGCCGCGTGAAGCTGCGCTCGCTGATCCTGCCGATCCGGCCCGGCTGTCGCTCCGATGGGCGGCGCAGCCACCGCGCGCACAGCATCGGCGTCGTCGTTAGCGAGACGAGAAGGGAAACGAGGATCGCGACCGAGAGCGTGACCGCGAATTCGTGGAAATAGCGTCCGATGATTCCGCCCATGAGCAGAATCGGAATGAAGACGGCAATCAGTGACAGGCTCATCGAGAGCACGGTGAAGCCGACCTCGCGCGCGCCTTGAAGGGTGGCTTGAAACCGCGGCATCCCGGCCTCGATATGACGGGTGATGTTCTCCATCACCACGATCGCATCGTCGACGACGAAGCCGGTGGAGATGGTGAGCGCCATCAGCGACAGATTGTCGAGGCTATACCCCAGTAGATACATCACGCCGAGCGTCCCGACGAGCGACACCGGCACGGCGATCGACGGAATGAGGCTCGCGCGCGGATCGCGCAGGAAGACGAACACGACAAGAATGACGAGTCCGATCGAGATGGCGAGCGTGCGCTCGATGTCGTGAAGCGAGGCGCGGATCGTGGTCGAGCGGTCCTCGGCGATCCGGATGCTGATGTCGTTCGGGATCGAGGCCTCGACCTCCGGCAACTCGGCGGTGATGCGGTCGATCACGTCGATGACATTGGCGCCCGGCGAGCGATAAAGGATGACCAAGATCGCCGCTTCGCCATTCGACAAGCCGAAATTGCGGAGATTCTCGACCGAATCGTTGACCTCGCCGAGATCCGACAAGCGCACCGCCGCGCCGTTGCGAAAAGCGACGATGAGCGGGCGGTATTCATCCGCCTTTCGCGCCTGGTCGTTGGTGTAGATCTGGTAATGATCATCGCCGGGCTCGATCGCCCCCTTGGGCGCGTGCGCATTCGCCGCGGAGAGCGCAGCGCGCACGTCCTCGAGACCGATGCCATATTTGAAGAGCGTGTGGGGATTGAGCTCGACCCGCACTGCCGGGAGCGATCCGCCCCCGACATCGACCTCGCCGATGCCCTCGACCTGCGACAGCTTCTGCTGAATGACCGTGCTGGCCGCGTCGTAGATTTGGCCGCGGGTCAAGGTCGTCGAGGTCAGCGCCAGGATCATGATCGGCGCATCGGCCGGGTTGACCTTGCGGTAGGTCGGGTTGCTGCGCAAATTCGCCGGCAGATCGGCGCGCGCGGCGTTGATCGCCGACTGAACGTCGCGCGCGGCGCCGTCGATGTCGCGATTGAGCCCGAACTGCAATGTTATGCGCGTCATGCCGACCGAGCTTTGCGACGTGATCTCGCTGACATCGGCGATTTGGCCGAGATGCCGCTCCAAGGGCGTTGCGACCGTCGCCGCCATGACCTGCGGGCTCGCGCCCGGCATGCTGGCGCGCACCGAGATGGTCGGAAAATCGACCTGGGGCAGCGGCGCGACCGGCAGCTGAAAGAAAGCGGCAATGCCTGCGAGCATCACGCCCAGGGTCAGGAGCGTGGTCGCGACGGGGCGGCGGACAAAGATTTCGGAGAAGCTCATTCCGCCGGCCCTTCGCCTTCCGAAGGCTCATCGGTCGCCGTCCAGTGCGCGAGCCGCCGCGCCAGCCGATCGAAAGCGAGATAGATTACCGGCGTCGTGAAGAGCGTCAGAACCTGGCTGACGATGAGTCCACCGACGATGCTGATCCCGAGCGGACGCCGCAGCTCCGCCCCTGTCCCGGTCCCGATCATCAGGGGCAAGGCGCCGAGAATGGCCGCCATGGTCGTCATCAGGATCGGCCGCAGCCGCAAGAGGCACGCTTGGTGGATCGCCTCGCACGGCGCCTTGCCCTCCCCGCGCTCGGCTTCGAGCGCGAAGTCGATCATCATGATCGCGTTCTTCTTGACGATGCCGATCAGCAGCACGATGCCGATGATGGCGACGATTCCGAGGTCATCGCCGGCGAGCAGCAGTCCCAAAAGCGCGCCGATCCCGGCCGAGGGAAGCGTCGAGAGGATCGTCACCGGATGAACGAAGCTTTCATAGAGCACACCCAGCACGATGTAGACCGTGATGATCGCCGCGAGGATGAGCATGAGCTCGTTCTTGAGCGCCGCCTGGAAAGCCAGTGCCGCGCCCTGGAACACGGTGATGATGCTGCGCGGGAGCCCGATCTGCCGCTCGACCTGCTGCACCGCAGTGACGGCTTCGCCCAGCGCGACGCCCGGCGCGAGATTGAAGGAGATCGTCTGCGCCGGGAATTGCCCGAGATGGTTGATCAGGAGCGGCGCGGTTTGGATGCTCACCTTGGCGACCGCCGTGAGCGGCACCTGCCCGGTCGACGACACGGATGACGGCAAATAAACCGTCCCGAGGGAATCGAGCGTGCTTTGAAGGCTCGGATCGGCTTCGAGGATCACGCGATACTGATTGGTCTGCGTGAAGATGGTCGAAATGATGCGCTGGCCGAACGCGTCATAAAGCGCATTTTCGATCGTCGCCGGCGTGATGCCGAAGCGGCCCGCGGAATCACGATCGATCGTGATATAGGCACTCAATCCGTTGGGCTGCTGATCGCTCGCCACGTCCTCGAATTGAGGCTTCGTCGCCAGGGCGTCGACCAGCTTCGGGACCCATTGGGCGAGTTCGTCGGGATTCGCATCCTCGACGATGAAGCGATATTGCGTGCGGCTGACGGTGGCGTCGATCGTCAGATCCTGCACCGGCTGCATGTAGAGCGAGATGCCCGGCACGTCCGCGACCGCTTGGCTGAGGTGCCGAATGACAGCGCTGACATCGCCGCTGCGCTGATCCTTGGGCTTCAGATTGATCAGCAGCCGGCCGCTGTTGAGGGTCAAATTGGTGCCGTCGACGCCGATGCAGGAGGAGAGACTGTCGACGTCCGGGTCCTTCAGGATGACGTCCGCGAGCGCGCGCTGGCGCTCGGCCATGGCGGCGAAGGAAATCGATTCCGGCGCTTGCGAGATCCCCTGGATGAGCCCCGTGTCCTGAACCGGAAAGAAGCCCTTCGGGATGACGACGTAAAGGATGGTGGTCAGCGCGAGCGTCGCGATCGCGACGAGGAGCGTCGCTCCTTGCCGGTCGAGCACCCAATTGAGCGCGCGATCATAGTGGCGAACGATCCAGTCGAAGGTCTCGCGGTTGCGGCGCGCGAAAGTGCTTTCCGTGGCCGCGGTGGTGCGGCGCAGGATCTTGCCGCAGAGCATCGGCACGAGAGTGAGCGACACGGCGGCGGAGATGAGAATCGTCACCGCCAGCGTCACCGCGAATTCGCGGAAAAGCCGCCCGACGACGTCGCCCATGAAGAGCAGCGGGATCAGCACCGCGATGAGCGATATGGTCAGCGATACGATGGTGAAGCCGATCTGCTCGGCGCCCTTCAAGGCGGCGCGCAGCGGCGGCTCGCCCTCCTCGATATAGCGCGAGATGTTCTCGATCATCACGATCGCGTCGTCGACGACGAATCCCGTCGCGACCGTCAGCGCCATCAATGACAGGTTGTTGAGGCTGAAGCCGCAGAGATACATCGCCCCGAACGTACCGACGAGCGAGAGCGGCACGGAGAGGCTCGGGATGATGGTGGCGCGCACCGTGCGCAGAAAGAGGAAGATCACCAGCACCACCAGCGCCACGGCGAGTGCCAGCTCGAATTCCACGTCGCGCACCGAGGCGCGGATGGTGTTCGTGCGATCGGTCAGCACCGACACGTCGATGCCGGCCGGGAGCGACGCTTGCAATTGCGGCAACAGCGCTTTGATCGTATCGACGACCTGGATAACATTGGCGCCCGGTTGGCGCTGGATGTTGAGAATCACGGCGGGCGTCGCGTTCATCCAAGCGGCGAGCTTGGCGTTCTGCGCGCCATCGACGATCCGGGCGACGTCGGAAAGCCGTACCGGCGCGCCGTCCTTATAGGCGATCACCAGATCGCGATATTCATCGGCCGATTTCAGCTGATCGTTCGAATTGAGGGTGTAAGCGCGGGCGGGGCCATCGAAGCTGCCCTTCGGCGTGTTGACGTTGGCGTTGCCGATCGTGGTGCGCAGATCGTCGATGTTGAGGCCATAGGCCGCAAGCGCGCGCAGATTGGCCTGGATACGCACCGCCGGCCTTTGCCCGCCGTTGATGCTGACGAGGCCCACGCCGGGAAGCTGCGAGATTTTCTGCGCGAGGCGTGTATCCGCCATATCCTCGACCTGCGGCAGGGTCAGCGTGTCCGAGGTCAGCGCCAGTGTCAGGATCG
>CAYMNX010000145.1:0-20690 GCA_964391905.1 uncultured Rhizobiaceae bacterium | reverse complement strand
CGCCGTTGCCTCGCCGATCATGACGCCGCTTTTCGGGTGGCTGATGGACCGCTTCGGTATCCTTCGCGTCGCGCTTCCCGCGGCTGCGCTGTACGGTCTTTCGCTCGCAAGCTTCGCCTTGTTGCGCCCCGATACGCATTGGGTGATCTACCTTATGTTCGCTTGCGCCTCGGGTTTCGGTGCCAGCGTGGGACCCCTTCCCTATTCGAAAGCGATCACCGCGTGGTTCGACAAGGAACGCGGGCGCGCGCTTGGTATCGCCACCTGCGGCGTCGGACTTGGAACCTTCGTGATGCCCGCGCTGGCGCAATTCTTCGTCGGCGCATTCGGCTGGCGCATCGGTTATGTCGCCGTGGGCATAACCACTTGGCTGCTGGCGTTTTCGATGATCGGACTGTTCGTGCGCGAGCCGCCCGGCTATCTCGAGCGCATGCGCGCGGCTCGTGCGGCCGCAACCGCCAGCGGCCCGCAACCTTTCGGCCTCTCGACCCGAGCGGCGATCATCCGCACGCGGCAATTTGCGATATTGTTCGTCATCTTCCTCATCGAGGGCACGGCCAACAATGGCATCCTCAGCGGTCATTTCGTACCGATGCTGATCGATCGCGGCTATTCCGCTCCCGAGGCTGTCGCGCTTCTCGGCGCTTCGGGCCTGGCCGCTATGGCGGCGCGGGTCATCGTCGGCTTTTGCCTCGATTACGTGCCGGGGCCGCTCTTTTCTTGCCTCGTCATGCTTCTGCCGGTGCTCGGCGTCGGACTGCTGGCAAGCCATGCCGGCGATCCCGCTCCGTTCTTCTCGGCCGTCTGTATCGGCCTCGCCATCGGCGCCGAGGTCGACATGCTCGGCTTCTTCGTGAGCCGTTATTTCGGCCGTCGCTCTTTCGGCACGCTTTACGGCTTGATCTTCGCCGCCTTCACGATCGGCATCGGCGTCGGGCCCGCGATCCTCGGCTGGGGCTTCGATTCCTACCACAGCTATGATCAAGTCCTGCGCTTCTTCGTCGCCAGCTTGGTGGTCGCCGCCCTACTGTTCCTGACACTCGGCAAATATCGCTATCCCAAGGGCAGCGACGAGCAGCATTAGAGCCGTGCTAACGAAGCACTGAGAGCGGCGGCGGATCGGGAGGGGCGATGCGGCTACCGGCATTTCTGCAGAACCGCTGGTGGATCGTTTTTGCCTCCGCGGTCGGGTTGACGGTTGGGACGGGATCGATCCTCGCCATCAACTTCGCCGTCTTCGTCAGACCCGTGACCGAGGAGCTCGGCTGGAGCCGCGGCGCCTTTTCGGCCGCGCTCCTTGTCATGGGGCTCGTCACGGTTTTCGTGCAGCCGATTTTCGGCACGATGATCGACCGCTTCGGCCTCAAGAAAGCGTCGCTCCCGTTGATCATCGTACTCTCCGCCGCGGTCGCGAGCATGTCGTTGATGGGACCGTCGCTGCTCGTGATGTATCTCATTTATGCGGTTGCCGCGATCGGCGGTGCGGCGCAGGCCCCGCCGATGTATTCAAAAGCCGTCTCGATGTGGTTCGACCGCGAACGCGGCATCGCGCTCGGCCTCGCCACGTCCGGCTCGGCGGTCGGCACGATCCTCATCCCGCTCTGGACGCAATTTCTGATCGCGCATTTTGGCTGGCGCGGCGCGTATCTCGGCCTCGGCATCACCAATTTCGTGGTCGCCTTCACCATGGTCGGGATTTTCCTGCGCGAGCCGCCCGGCTATCGCCTCAACCAACCGCGCGCCGCGATCGAGCCGGATACGCAAGCCCCGCCCGGCGTCGGCATTGGCAGCGCGCTGCGCTCTTGGCCCTATTGGGCGCTCACATTCACTTTCACTCTTGGCGCAATCGCGATCAACGGTACGCTGGCGCATATCGTCGCGTTGCTCGGCGACCGCGGCTGGAACCCAGGCGCGGCAGTCGGTGCCCTCTCCGGCTCGGGCTTCGCCGTCATTGCCGGCCGCCTGATCGGCGGCTGGCTTCTCGATCGCTCGACGCGCCCGTTGGTGCCGAGCCTTCTTCTCCTCATTCCGGCGCTCGGTTGCGCGCTGCTCTTGAGCCACCTTGCCGGATCGGTACCGGTCATGGGCGTGATGCTCTTGGGCTTCGGCGTCGGCGCCGAAATCGACATGATGGGCTTCTTCGTCAGCCGTTATTTCGGGCTGCGTTCCTTCGGCCTCATTCTTGGAACAAGCTTTGCCGGCTTCGCCGTCGGTGTCGGTGTCGGGCCCGTCCTGATGGGCATCTCCTTCGATGCGACCCATTCCTACAGTACGGCACTCATCGCCAATATCGTTATTATGATTGTCGCGACGGTGCTGCTCGGCACGCTCGGCCGCTATGTCTACACGAAAAAGCACCACGTCGTCGAACGCCCCTTGGCCGAAGTCGAGGCACGCGCTTAGTCTTGCCTTATCGACGGATCGGGGGCGTCATGGCGAAGGACAATACGAAACCCGCGGCGCGGAGCTTCTCGCTCCATTGGGGCAGGGGCATCATCGAGGAGGAGGTGCGCGTCTCCGCCACCTATCATCAGCCGGCGATTCAGCTCTTGAAATTCACCGAAGGCGCCGCGGCGGGAACGCGCGAGATTCGTTTCTGCTATTACGACCACCGCGGCCGGTTCCAGCGCTCGCCGCTCATCATCGATGAAGGTGACATTCCGGCACTGCGCAAGGCGCTCAAATCGGCGCCGCGCCTCAAGAAGCTGCTCGCCAAGCTGGTTGCCGATTAAAGCCCGAGATAGGCTTCGCGGATCCGCGATTGCGCGAGCAGGACCTTTGGGAGGCCGGAGGCGACGATGCGGCCTTCCTCGAGCACATAAGCGCGGTCGGCGATCTCCATCGCCTGACCGACATTCTGCTCGACCAGCAGGATCGCGACGCCTTCTTCCTGGATGACGCGGATAATGCGAAACATCTCGCTCACCACCGCCGGCGCCAAGCCGAGCGAGGGCTCGTCGAGCAAGAGGAGGCGCGGCTGCGCCATGAGCGCGCGGGCGATCGCGACCATCTGCTGCTGCCCGCCGGAGAGCGTGCCCGCGAGCTGATGACGGCGCTCCTGTAACACCGGAAAAAGCGCGTAGGCGCGCTCGAAGCCTTGCTGGCGAAGCTTGCGCGCCCCCGGCCGGTAGCAGCCGATATCGAGATTCTCCTCGACCGACATGCCGGGAAAGAGCCGCCGGCCTTCCGGGACGAGGGCGATGCCTTGCTCGCAAATCCGGTAAGCCGCCACGGTATCGAGCGCAACGCCGCGAAAGCGCAGCGTTCCCTGCTGCGGACGCAGCAAGCCCGCGATGGCGTTGATGAGCGTGCTCTTGCCGGCACCGTTCGGTCCGATCACCGAGACGATCTCACCCTCCCCCACATCGAGTGCGATGTCCGAGATCGCCGGCGCACCGCCATAGCCGACAGCGAGATCGCGCGCTTCAAGAAGCATGGGCTTTGCCAAGGTAGACGCTGACCACTTGTGCGTCGCGCATCGTTTCTTCGGGCGTCCCGACCGCAATCAGCGCGCCATGGTTCAGCACCGCGACGCGATCGGAAAGCGCCACGACCGCACGCATCAGATGCTCGACGAAGATGATGGTTGTGCCGCTTCCTCGGATATCGCGGATCAGCTCCATCGCTTCGTCGATCTCGGTGTTGTTAAGGCCCGACAACACCTCGTCGAGCAAGAGGATGCGCGGTCGCGCCGCGAGCGCGCGGGCGAGCTCCAAAAATTTGCGCTCATGCAAATTCAATTGCTGCGGCAGATCGAAAGCCTTTTTGGCGAGCCCGGTCTAGCCGAGCCAATGCGCCGCGACGCGCGGCGCCTCGTTTTCCGTAACGCCCCCGCCGAAGCTCGCCGCCAGCGCGACGTTGCTGAGGACGCTCAAATGATTGAAGGGGCGCGGGATTTGATAGGAGCGTGCGATCCCCAAGCGCGCCACCTCATGCGCCGGCAACGTATCGAGCCGCGTGCCGTCGAAGACGACCTCGCCCTTGTCCAAGGAGAAATGGCCGGTGATGACATTGATCAAGGTCGATTTGCCGGAGCCATTCGGACCGACGAGACCGAGGATCTCGCCCGGACGCACCCCAAGGGTGACGCCTTTCAGTGCCTGGACGCCGCCGAAGCCTTTCCATATATCACGACAATCGAGAAGCGGCGCATTCGCATGGGCCGCGGCGGGGTTGGCACAGCGCGCCTCCGGAACAAGCGGCGGCGGCAATACTCGTCGCAGCGCAAGGCCTGGTGCGAGCCTGCGCCAGAGCCGCGTGAGCATCGGCATCACGCCCTCAGGCAAGAGCAGCACGACGAGCACGAGGCCGAGCGCCACGCCGCCGCGCACCAGCGCCGCCTGCGGCCCCGCGGGGAAGCCGTAGAGCGCGACGGTGACAATGATGGCACCCAGAGCAGGCCCAAGCCAGTGACGCGCGCCGCCGAAGATGCTCATCACCACGGGATACATGATGACGGTCACTTCAAAGGTCTCGCCGACCGTCACATAGCTCACATAGATCGAGTAGACGCCGCCCACCGCGCCGGCGATACCGGAGGACAAGGCGATGGCCGCGATCTTGTAGCGGAAGGTGGGTACGCCTTTGACCTCCGCGACATCTTCATCGTCATGGATGGCGAAGAGGCCGAGCCCCATGCGCGAGCGGTAGACCCAATAGGCGATGCCGATCGAGAGCGCGGCAAAGACGAGGCCCAGCACGTAAATCGTGCCGTTCTCGGAGCCGAAGAGCTCCGGCACCTTGACGCTGATGAGATAGACGCCGGAGCCGCCATCGATCGGCGTGTTCGATATGATGGTCGCGACGACGAAAGTGACCGAGATCGTCATCAGCGCGAAGAGCTCGCCGCGGAGCCGCTTCAACCGAAAGACGAGCCAGCCGACGCCGGTGCCGAGCAACGCCGCGACCGCTGCTGCCGCCGGCAAGGTCAGGAGAAACGGCACGCTAAGCTTCGCTGCGAGCGTGCCGGCGGTATAGACGCCCGTACCAAAGAAGGCGGCCTGGCCGAAGCTCCAATAGCCGGCGAAGCCAGATAGGATCGTCCAGCTCGTCGCCATCGCGACCCAGAAGAACACGAGGTAGAGAAAGGCGAGATAATAGGGCGGGACATCGAGCGCCGGGATCGCGAGGAGGATCGCGGCGAGCACGCCGCAGCTCGCGGTCCACAGGAGGCGATTGCGGCTCAGATCCATCGCGGCTTGAACAGCAAGAGGGCGATCAAGACGGAGAAGGAGACGAGCGGCGCCCAGGCGGGATTGACCGTCGCCATGGTGACGGCCTCGCAGACGCCGATGAGAATGCCGCCGGCGAGCGCGCCGACGGGGTTGCCGAGCTTGCCGATGATCACGACCGCGAAGACGACGCCGATCCAGGCCCAAATCTCCGAAGGCGCGAGCGTTGCGACCAGCGCGATGAAAACGCCAGCGACGCCGGCATAAGCGGCGCAGAGTCCCGAGAGCAGGAAAGAAAGGCCGCGGTGATTGATGCCGAAAGCGGTCGCGATCGGCGCATCTTCCGCACAAGCGCGCAATGCCCTTCCGACATAGGTATAGCGCAGCCACGCCCAGGTCCCGCCGGCGAGGAGGCAAGCGGCGAGGAAAGCGAACAGGTTGAGCTTCGGTACATAGAGGCTGCCCACGACCCAGGATTGGCTGCCCCAGAGCGTCTCATAACGTCGGAAATCCGCAGTCCAGATCGTCTGGATGACCGATTCGACGATCACGGCGAAGGCGAAGGTGATGAGCATCGACTGCATCTCGGTAACACCAAAGCGCATGAACACCCAATGAAGCGCGACGCCGTAGAGGAAGAAGAGCGCAACGATGAGGAGCCCCGACCACCACGGCGCGATGCCGAATTGCGTGCCCAAAAACCAGGTGAGATAGGCGCCCAAGAGCGCGATCGCGAAATGGCCCAGATTGACGAGCCGCAACAGGCCCCAGCTCAGGCTAAGACCCAGCGCGAGGAGCCCATAAAGCCCGCCAGAGAGCAGCCCGGTGACGGTCGCTTGCTCGAGGAGCGAGAGCGACGGCATGCGCGTCACGCCCCAGCCGTCTGGCGTTCAGCGCCAAAGCAACTCGTCATTCCCGCGGAAGCGGGAATCCAGGGCCAAGTGACGCGCGGTTGCTCTGGACCCCCGCTTGCGCGGGGGTGACGATCCGGATGATGTCGTAGCGCTTTGATCACGGCGCCGCCAGCGTGACGCCGGGCGTCCGCGCCTCGGCCGGCCAGACCGCGACCCATTTGCCGCTTTGGACTTGCTTCAGCTGCTGCATGTCGGTCGCGCTCGTATGCGACTTGCCGCTGAAATCCCGCTTGCCCTCGATCGTCTCGACCCAGTTCTTGTCGAGCCATTCGGCGATCTTCTTGTCGTCGAGGCTCCCCGTCGCCCTGACGCCGGCGATCAGGATCTGCCAGCCAGCATATTCGTTCCCCGCTTGCGAATCGACATGCGGATAAGGGAGGCTCGCCTTCTGCGCGCGCACCGCGAATTCGCGTGCGAAAGCGCCGCCCTCTTCGGTCGCGGTATAGGGCGCCACATCCTCGAAGCCGGAATAGGACACCGCGCCCTCGGCGAGCGGATTGGCGGCCATCGCGCCGGAAGGATAGAGGTAGAAATGGCGCGGCGGCTTGTAGGCGATGCGGTTCAAGGCATCGAGCAGCTGCTCGCCTTCGACGCCCAATGAGCTCATGAAGAGGAAATCGGCATTCGCGTCTTTGACGCGCGCGGCGATCGGACCGAAATCGCGCGTGCCCGATTCATAATCAAGAACGCCGACAATCTCCAAATTGCGTGCCTTGGCGGCGCGCTCCATGCCGCGCGCCATATCGGCGGCCGAGGGAAATTTGCTCGCGACGATGAGGATCGATTTCGGCGGGTGGCCCGTGCTCGCATAGGCATCGAGCACTTTGACCGGCAGGGTCTTCGTCGAATCCTCGCCGCCGATCGTCGCCGAGAAATGCCACTCATAGGTGGCGAGCGCCGGCTGGCCTAGCGTGTTCTCGATGAAGACCTTGTGATAGCGCTGCGCCACGCCCATGGCGGCGAGAATCGCTGCCGTGCCGTAGGGGCCGAGGATGAGATCGACCTTGTCCGAGGTGATGAGTCGCTCATAGAGCGTGCGCGAAATATCGGGTTTCGACTGGTCGTCGAGCACGACATATTCGACGGGACGTCCGAGCAGTCCGCCGCTCTTGTTGAGGCGATCGACGAAGATCTCGCTCGCGATCTGATGCGCAAGACCCGTCTGCGCAAAATTGCCGGTCAGCGACAAGGTCTGGCCGATGCGGATGGGCGGGCCCGACGGAGTCTGCGCCAGAGCGCTCGCGGACACCGCGAGCGACACGCCCGATAGAAAAGCGACAAGGTGCAGCCACCCACGCAGCGTCATCGGCATTCACTCCCCCACATCCGCCAAGCCGTCATCGACCCGGCTTTTTGATCTCACGGCGCCATCAGCTTGGTGCCGGGCGTCATCGCTTCTTTCGGCCACACCCCGACCCAGCGCCCCTTCTGCACCTGGCGCAGCATCTGCTGGTCGGTCTCGCTGGTGTGGTATTTGCCCTTGAAGTTGCGCTTGCCGACAATGGTCTCGACATCGTTCTTTTCGAGCCAATCGGCGAGAGTCTTATCGTCGAGAGATTTCGTCGCGTTCACCGCCGCGACCAGAATCTGCCAGCCGGCATATTCATTGCCGGCCTGGGAATCGACGTAAGGATAAGGCAGCCCCGCCGCCTTTGCCCTCTCATCGAAAGCCTTGGCGAATTCGGCGCTTTCGGGCGGCGTCGTGAAGGGCGCGACGTCTTCGAAGCTCGTCAGCGACATCGCATTCTCAGCCGGCGGATAGGAGGCGAGCAGTCCCGATGGATAGAGATAGAAATGCCGTTTCGGGGTGTAGCCGACCTGGCTCAAGGCTTCGAGCAGCTGATTGCCTTCGACGCCGAGACAGCCAACGAACATGAGATCGGGGTCGGCGTCCTTGATGCGCGCCGCGATCGGTCCGTAATCGCGGTTGCCGACATCGTATTCGAGAAAGGCCACTTCCTTTACGCCGCGCTCTTTGGCGACATTCTGCATCCCCTTCGACATGTCTTCGGCGGAGGGAAATTTGCTCGTGACGATGGCGATCGTCCGCGGCGCATGGCCCGTGCTCGCATAGGCATCGAGCACCTTGGCGGGCAGCGTTTTTTGCGGCTCCGCGCCAGCAACCAGCGCGGAGAATTGCCATTCATAGGTAGCGAGCGCCGGGATGCCCATTGTGTTCTGGATGAAAAGCTTCTTATAGCGCTGCGCCACCCCCATCGCCGCGAGGATGGAAGCGGTCCCGTACGGCGCGAGAATGAGGTCCGCCTTGTCGGAAGTGATGAGCCGCTCATAGAGCGTGCGCGACACGTCAGGCTTCGATTGATCATCGAGCAGGAGATACTCGACCTTACGGCCGAGAAGGCCGCCGCCCTTATTGAGGCGCTCGACATAATATTCGCTGACGATCTTGTGAACCACGCCGGTCTGGGCAAAGGGACCTGTGAGCGCAAGCGCCTGGCCAATCTTGATCGGAGCGCCCGCTTGCGCATGCGCGTCTCTTGGTCCGACCAGCGCATAAGCGGCAACGCCGCCCATTGCCGCGACGACGCGGCGGCGCGACCAATAAGGCTTCTGCGTCCCCATCGCTTCCTCCCTTGTCGTCGGTGCCTGTTCCCTGTCGCACCGATCAATTGTATTGGGCCGAGAGTAAAGCCCGGCCCCACGCTCATCTTAGCCCGAAGAGCGCCCCCTCTGACAACGGGATTCGCCGCCGGCTGCCGCAAAGCCGCAGTCGGATGCCGTTTTGGCTATTTCTTCTTGGCGACGACGCTCGTCCGCAGACTGCCGATTACCGGCGATTTCATCTCGACGACATCGCCGGGCTTCAGGAATCGCTCGGGCGCCGAGCTCTTGTCCGGCAGGAGCGCACTCGAATCCGCAGCCGTGCCGGCGGCGGTGCCGCCGCTGATAATGTCGCCGGGGTAGAGCGTGAAATCGCGCGAGAGATATTCAAGATATTCGCCGAAGCTGAACACCATGTCGCGCGTGTTGAAGTGCTGCCGGCGCTCGCCATTGACCAGCGTCTCAAGATCGGCGTTGGTCGGATCGACCTCGCCGACCGCGATGCAAGGCCCCATCGAAGTCGAGCCGTCGAAATTTTTCGGAAACGCGAAATTGAGCGAGCCGCCCGAAGATTCGCGCGGCGCGCGGATGCTCCAATCGGCGAGGATGGTCACGCCCCAAACGTAGTCTTTCAGCTGCGACGGCTTGAGATCGACGCCACGCTTGCCCAGCACCACCGCGATCTCGCCCTCATAATCGAGACGATTGCAGCGCTCTGGATAGACGAGATCGTCTTCGGGGCCAAGAAACACGCGGTTCACTTTCCAAAAGCCCCAGAAGCCGCCTTTGCGGATCTCCTCGCGCGCATCGCCTTCGAACGGCTTGCCGCGCATCTTCGTCGCCATCGCCGCTGCATGATCGGCAAAATTGCCGCCGGCGCAGGCAATGCGCGCGTCTTGCGGCCGTGGCGCGTGGAGCTTTACCGCCGAGGCCTCATAAACGAGGGTTTCGCCGCGCGGGCCCAGCTGGTCTTGCACATGGCCGAAAAGATGATCAAGCGCCTTTTGCGCTTGATCGATCGCACGCGCGCCGCCTTCGATGAGTCGCGCCAAATCCGACGGCACCAGCGCCTCGGCCATCTCCAAGGGACTCGCCTCGCCTGTCTTCTCGCGCAGATACTTGGCCGTGGCGTAGGAAAGATCGACAACCTTTCCGTCATGAAGCGCGCCGGTACGCCGATCCGGACCATAGACAACGATTTTCATGGGGGTTCCTCCCGCTTCGCTTTCGCACCAGCGTCCCGTTTCGGAGAAGCGAAGTCAAGCGCGGTTGGCACTTCAGAGGCGGGCAGATCGCTTATTTGACGTGTTTAGAGACCAGCGTCGAACCCCGCGGCTTCCGGCGTCGGCGGCACATCGTCCGGCCGCGCGATCATGCCCGCCGCGACCGTCGCGTTGGTATCGGCATCGATGAGAATGAAGGCACCCGTCGCGCGGTTGTCTTCGTAGGCATCGAAGGCGAGAGGCTCGGCCAAGGCGAAGCGCGCCACGGCGATATCGTTGCAGGTGAGGGCCCCAGGATTGGGCTCCCGCGTCAGGGTCGCGACATCGAGACGATGCGCGATCTCGACGATCCGTCCGGCGACGCTGCGCGTGCCGCATTTGACGAGGAAGCGGCTCGCGCCCGTGAAAGCCTCGTCCGAGAACCAGCAGAGGGTGGCGAGAAATTTCTTGCCCGTGCGCGGCCGCAAGAGCGGCGCCGCCAGCATATCGCCGCGCGCGATATCGAGCTCGTCTCGCACCTCGATCGCGATCGACTGGCCCGCCTCGGCGCGCTCGATCGGCCCGTCGAAAACCGACAGCGCGCGAACCCGCGTGATCTTACCGGCGGGCAGCACGGCGATTTCGTCGCCGGTCTTGACGCGCCCTGATTCGATACGGCCGAGATAGCGCCGAATCTGGCCGCCATCGGGCGACGGAATGCGGCGCACGAGCTGCACTGGAAAGCGGAAGGGCGCGCGGTGGGTCAGGATCGCCGGCGGCAGCGTTTCGAGCAGCGCAAGAAGCGGCTTGCCTTCGTACCAAGGCATATGCGCGCTTTGATGAACAACATTGTCGCCATGCTTTGCCGAGATCGGCACGATATAGGTGCGCGGTGCACCGATGGTCGCGGCGAAATCCTCGATCGAGCGCGCGACAGCAGCAAAGGCAACCTGGCCGAAATCGACGAGATCCATCTTGTTGACGGCGACGACAAGATGGGGAACGCCCAGGAGATGGCTCAAATAGAGATGCCGACGCGTCTGCACGCTCATGCCGCGGCGCGCGTCGACGAGAATCACCGCAGCATCGGCGGTGCTTGCGCCCGTCACCATATTGCGCGTGTATTGCTCATGGCCCGGCGTGTCGGCGATGATGAACTTTCGCTGCGGAGTCGCGAAATAGCTGTAAGCGACATCGATCGTGATGCCCTGCTCGCGCTCGACGGTGAGACCGTCCATCAGCAGCGAGAGGTCGATCTCGTCCTTGCCCTCTTTCTTCGCGATCCTCTCGAGCGCCTCGATGCGATCGCGCGGCACGGCCTTGGCGTCGTAAAGCATGCGCCCGATGAGCGAGCTCTTGCCGTCATCGACGCTGCCCGCAGTGCTGAACCGCAGCAAGCCGGTATCGTCCTCGCGACCATCCTCACGACCCAGGGGCGGCGCCATCAGAAATATCCGACCCGCTTGCGCTCTTCCATGGCCGCTTCCGAGGCCTGATCGTCGAGCCGCGTCGCGCCGCGCTCGCTGATGACGGCATTGAGCGTTTCGGCGATGATCGCCTCGATCGTCGCCGCGCGCGATTCAACCGGCAGCGTGCAAGAAATGTCGCCGACAGTGCGGAAGCGCACCATGCGCGTCTCGATCGCATCGTCCTCGCGCAGCGGCACGGTATCAGAGACCGGCAGCAGGATATTGCCGCGCACCGCGACCGGCCGCTGATGCGCGTAATAGAGCCCGGGCAATTCGAGCTGCTCGCGGGCGATATAGTGCCAGACGTCGAGCTCGGTCCAATTGCTCAGGGGGAAGACGCGCATATGCTCGCCGCGATCAAGCCGGCCGTTATAAAGGCTCCAGAGCTCCGGCCGTTGATGGCGCGGGTCCCATTGCCCGAAGGAATTGCGGAAGGAAAAGATCCGCTCTTTGGCGCGCGCCTTCTCTTCATCGCGGCGTGCCCCGCCAATGCAGGCATCGAAACCGAATTCGCCGATGGCGTCGAGCAGCGTGACCGTCTGCAGCGCGTTGCGGCTTTGATAGGCGCTCTTAAGGCGCACACGGCCGCGATCGATCGACTCCTGGACGGTGCGAACGATGAGCCGCTCGCCAAGCTGCGCCGCGATGCGGTCGCGGAATTCGATCACCTCGGGGAAGTTATGGCCGGTATCGACATGGAGCAGCGGAAAGGGAAATTTCCCCGGCCGGAACGCCTTCTCGGCAAGCCGCAGCAGGACGGTCGAATCCTTGCCGCCCGAGAAGAGCAACACGGGGCTCGAAAACTCCGCCGCGGCTTCGCGCAGAATGAAAATCGCCTCGCTCTCGAGCTTGTCGAGGTGGCGCGCGACGGGCACGACCGGCGTGTCGGCAAGATGCTGGGGAAGATTCGCGCTATCCATGAGCCGTTTGCTTTTGCGTGTGCTGACGCGGATGCAAGCCGCATTCGCTGAATTCGGGATTTTCCCACCACCACCGCCCGGCGCGGATATCTTCGCCTGGCGCGATCGCGCGGGTGCAAGGGGCACAGCCAATGCTGGGATAGCCCTGGGCGTGAAGCGCGTTGACCGGGACCTCATGGGCGCGGACGTAATCCCACACATCGTCATCGGACCAATCGGCGAGGGGATTGAATTTTTGCAGGCCATGCTCGCGATCGAGTTCCTGGAATGGGACCGTGCTGCGCCCGGCCGATTGCGCCCGGCGCAGGCCGGTGATCCAGGCGCGCTTGCCCGCGAGTGCGCGCTGCAAGGGCTTCACCTTGCGCAGCCGGCAGCACTCCTGGCGCAAGGCGACGCTGTCGTAAAAGCCGTTTGGGCCATGAGCCGCCACGTAGCGCTCGACATCCGCACTTTCGGGGGCGAAGACCGCGACCGGCACCGCATAGCGCTGGCGCGTGCGCTGGAGTAGGTCGTAGGTTTCTTGGGGCAAGCGGCCGGTATCGAGGGTAAAGACGCCGATATCGAGGGATGCACCGGCGATCAGGTCGAGCAGAACCATGTCCTCGGCGCCGAGGCTCGAGGCTAAAGCAGCGGGTGAAAAGCTCCCGCTGGCCTCGCGCAACAGCGCGAGGGCCTGCTCGATCTTTCGCTCCATCGGGGCTATTCCCGAGATTTCCAGTGACAAGGGTGTGTTATACAGAAGCGATGGCGCAATTCAATGTTAATTTCTCCACTATAACGTACATGTCCTGTATATTATTCCCGCTCTTCCGGACTTAAAGTGTCCGCCATGGCAGTGATCAAAATCGAGCGGGTCGACCATATCGGCATTCGGGTACGCGACCTCGATCGCGCCCTCGCCTTCTACCGCGTTCTCGGCTTCGAGCTCCGCCACAGAGTCGATTTCGACGACGTCGCGATTATTCGCAACAGCGAGGGCGTCGAGATTAATCTCATCATCAATGCGAAAGAGGACGAGCCGAATATTCTGATGGATGTGCCGGTCAAGCATGCCGGCTATACGCATGTGGCGCTTCACGTCGCCTCGGTCGGCGAAACGATCGCGGCGCTCAAGGAAAAGGGGATCGCGATCACGCAGGGGCCGGTTTCCTTCGGCGAAGGCGGCGGGATTTCGGTCTTCGTGCGCGATCCCGACCGGAATGTGATCGAGCTGCGCGGCGCTTACGAGCAGCAGATCGAGGGCGTCACCCGTTACGTGCCCTGAGAGAAGCCGATGCAAAGTGGGATTTGGCCGATCCCATTCCGCTGACGGATCACCCGATCAATAACCGAAGAGGGTGACGCCGCCGCTCCACGCTCATAATATCGACCCGCAGAAATCGGGGAGTCGGGTCGGGAGGAAGATGCGTTCGAAACTTTGGCCGCGCCTGTTGGCTGCCGCGCTCGCCGCGGTGCTCGTCAATGCCGGCACCGCTTCCGCTCATGCGCAAACGAGCGATGCCGTGGTCGCAAAGCGATTGCGGGATGCGGCGCTCAAGGATGAGTGGGGCTACCGCTTCGTCGAAACGCTGACGACCGTGATCGGGCAGCGCCTCGCGGCGACCGAGGCCGAGGCGCGCGCCGCCAGCTGGGCCGAAGGCGAATTGAAGAAAGCCGGGTTCGATGAGGTCCATCGCGAGGCCGTGGCAATGCCCCGCTGGCGCCGCGGCCGCGAGGAGGCGAGCATCGTTGCGCCGGGAACGCAGCGGCTCATCGTGACGGCGCTGGGCGGGTCGGTGGCGACGCCCCCCGGCGGCATCGAAGCCGAGATCGTGCTCTTCCACCTTTATTCGGAGCTTCTCGCCGCGCCACCTGGCTCACTCAATGGCAAGATCGCGGTCGTGACCGAGCGCATGCCGCGCGTCATGGATAGCAGCTCCTATAGCGCGCTCAATCCGATACGGCGCGCCGGCCCGTCGGAAGCCGCCAAGCGCGGCGCGATCGCCTATCTCCACCGCTCGCTCGGCACCGACAATCACCGCCTTGCCCATACCGGCGCGACCAATTACGCCGATGGCGTACCGCGCATTCCGGCCGCGGCCCTCGCCAACCCCGATGCCGACCAGCTCGAGCGCCTCGCCGCGCGCGGCAAGGTCGAGCTGCGCCTCGTGCTGACGCCCACGACGCAGGAGAATGCGCAATCCTGGACCGTCTCCGCCGAGCTCAAGGGCAGCGAGCGGCCGGATGAGGTTGTCCTCGTCGGCGCGCATCTCGACAGCTGGGACCTCGGCACCGGCGCGATCGATGATGGCGCGGGCGATGCGATCGTCGCGGGTGCGGCGAAGCTCATCGCAAGCCTCAAGCCGCGGCCGAAGCGCACGATCCGTGTCGTGCTCTTCGGCGCCGAAGAGATGAATTACGCCGGCCCGGCCTATGCCAAAGCGCATGAAAGCGAGATCCCGCGCATCGCGCTCGCGGCGGAATCGGATTTCGGCGCGCGCAAGATTTACACCTTTCTCGCGCCGTCCGGATCGGCGAAGACGCAGTTCATCCGCGATCTCGCCGAGACGCTCTCGCCGCTCGGAATTTTCTTGAGCCCCGCCCCCGCGCTCAATTCCGGGGACGATATCGCGCCGTTGCGTGCCGCCGGCGTGCCGGTGATCGCGTTGCGGCAGAACGGGATCGACTATTTCGATATCCACCACACCGCGGACGACACGCTCGACAAGATCGATCCGCAGGAGTTGAACCAGAACATTGCCGCCTGGGCGGCGATGACCTACCTCGCCGCTCAATCCCAACTCGATTTCAGGAAGCTTGCGACCGATGCCCAACAAACCAGCGCCCAACGCTAAGAATCCGCCCTTCCGTGCCGATCAGGTCGGCAGCCTCGTCCGCCCCGCCGCGGTGGTCGAGGCCCGTGAAAGCCTGGCCGCCGGCAAGATCGATGCCGCGCGGCTGCGCGCGATCGAGGATGAAGCGATCCGCGCCGTCGTCGCCAAGCAAGAGGCGATCGGGCTGCGCGTCGTCACCGACGGCGAGTTCCGCCGCGGCACCTATTCCGACAGCTTCACGACCGCGGGCATCGCCGGCGTCAAGGTCGAGCTGACCGAGGATGAAGGCTGGAAGAAATCGGAGACCCACGGCCATCGCACCGCGCGGCGCATTCCGACCGTCGTCGGCCGCATCGAGTGGCGCGAGAACCAAAACGCACGCGATTTCGCGATGCTCAAATCCGTCGCGACCAAGAGCACGCCCAAGATCACCCTCCCCGGCCCGGCCTATATCCACTACCGCGCCGGCCGCGCCAATATCGACGCCAAGATCTATCCGAGCCTCGATGAGTTCTGGGCCGATCTGGTGAAAGCCTACCATCGGGAGCTGCGCGCGCTTTACGACGCCGGCTGCCGCTATCTCCAGATCGACGAGACCTCGCTCGTGAAGCTCGGCGATCCGCGGGCGCGGGAATTGCTGAAGGACCGCGGCGATGATTGGCGGGATTTGCTGCGCGTCTATGTCGACGTGATCAACGCCGTCGTCGCGGGCGCGCCCGAGGGCCTGCAGATCGCGATCCATATCTGCCGCAGCCAGGATCCGAGCTGGCAGGCGGATGTCGGCTACGACCCGATCGCCGATGCGATCTTCAACCGGCTCGATATCGGCACCTATCTCCTCGAATACGACAATCCGCGCGCCGGCGGCTTCGAGCCCTTGCGGCTTCTGCCGAAGGGAAAGGCGGTCGTGCTCGGCCTCCTCTCCTCGCGCGTGCCGCGGCTCGAGACCGTCGACGAGCTGAAGCGCCGCATCGAGGAGGCGAGCCGCTTCGCCGCGCTCGACCAGCTGGCGCTCTGCCCCCATTGCGGCTTCGCCACCAGCGCCGAGCGCAGCAGCGACGCGGCGGAAAAGCTGCAATGGCAGAAGCTCGAGCGCGTGGTCGAGACGGCGCGCGCGGTCTGGGGCGAAGCCTGATGCGCTTCCCCGCAACGCTTCTTGCCGGACTTGCCGCGCTCGCGAGCCTTCTCTTCTGGGCGGGCGCGGCGCGCGCCGATGCGGTCGAGGATTTCTATCGCGGCCGCACGATCACGGTCTATATCGCCTCGGGGCCGGGCGGCGGCTACGACGCCTATGGCCGGCTCTTGGCGCAGCATATCGGCCAGTATGTGCCCGGCCACCCGCAAACCGTGGTCGCGAACATGCCGGGCGCGGGCGGCCGCACCCTCGCGAATTTTCTCTACAACAAGGCGCCGCAAGACGGCACCGCGATCGGCATTCTCCAGGCGCCGATCATCATGGACCGCCTTCTCTACGGCAAGGAGGCGCAGGGCGCGCTCTATGATCCGCTGCAATTCTCCTGGATCGGCAGCCTCGATCAGTTCACGCCGATCGCCGTGGTGTGGAACGCCTCGCTCGGCATCCGGTCGATCGCCGAGGCGAAGGGCAAGGAGATCAAGTTCGGCTCCTCCGGCGGCGATGTGTCGGAGCGGCTCTACGCCAATATCCTCAACACCATGCTGGGAACGAAATTCGTTCCCGTCGCCGGCTATAGCGGCTCGGCCGAGATCGCGCTCGCGATGGAGCGCGGCGAGGTGCCGGCCTTCGTCGGCTGGTACTGGGCCGGGATGAAGCGCACCAAGCCCGAATGGCTGCAAAAGAATCTCGTCACCGTGCTGGTGCAATTCGGCATCGCGCCCAATCCCGATATGCAGGGCGTGCCCTTCATCATGGACCTCTTGCCGAACGCGACCGACAAGCAGGTCGTCCATGTTGCGCTCGCGCAGCTGGCGATGGCGCGGCCCTTCACCGCGCCGCCCAAGGTCCCGGCGCCGCGGGTCGCGGCGCTGCGCGCGGCCTTCGATGCGATGCTGAAGGACGAGAGCTTCGCCGCCGATGCGAAGCAGCAGCAGCTCGACATCACGCCCTATAGCGGCGCGCAGATCGATGCGCTGCTGAAGGACATGTATGCGACCCCGCCCGACCTCGTCGCGCAGGTCAAGGCGGCGATGGAAGCGAAATAAATGCCGAGCGTCCACAAATTGCCGAGCAGCAATACATCAACGGGAGGAAAGCATGCCGATTGCGACGGTTCGCGGCGTCAACATCAATTACGAGATCATCGGCAATAGCGGCCCCTGGGTCGCGCTGTTGCCCGGCGGGCGGCGCGATCTCGGCGCCGTCAAGTCGCTCGCCCAGGTCATCGCCGATCAGGGCTATCGCGTCCTCCTCCACGACCGCCGCAATTGCGGGCTTTCCGACGTCGTGATCGATGGCGATGAATCGGAATACGAGATCTGGGCCGACGATCTTTACGAGCTCTTGCGCCAGCGCAACGCGCTGCCGGCCTTCATCGGCGGCTCGTCCTCGGGCTGCCGCACCTCGGTGCTCTTCGCCTTGCGCCATCCCGAAGCGGTGCGCGGCCTCTTGCTCTGGCGCGTGACCGGCGGGCGCTTCGCCTGCGAGCGCCTCGCCAACAATTACTATCAGCAATATATCGACGCGGCCGAGGCCGGCGGCATGAAGGCCGTCTGCGCGCTCGACCATTTCAAGGAGCGCTGCGCGGCCAATCCCTCGAACCGCGCGACCCTCATGGCGATGGACCCGAAGCGCTTCATCGCCGTGATGCGGCGCTGGCGCCAGTCCTTCGTCGACAGCGTCGATCTGCCGATCATCGGCGCGACCGAGGCGCAGCTCAAATCGATCGCGGTGCCGGCGGTCGTCATTCCCGGCAATGACCGCACCCATGGCACCGAGACGGGGCGCACCGCCGCGCGCCTCATCCCGAAGGCCGAGCTCCACCTCATCTGGGAAAAGGATCTCGATATCGATCTCGCTCCGGCGGAGGATTGGGAGCCCAAGAACGGCGAGATGGCGGGCTATTTCATCGCCATGATGAAGCGCGTCGCCGCGGCTGAGGCTTGAGCGAGGCCGCCATGCGATCGATCCTGCGAGGAATTGCCGCCGCCGCGCTGCTGCTGCTGGCGGCGCACCAAGCCGGCGCCCAAGAGAAGCTGCGCGTCGGCAAGGCGATCCAGAACTCCTTCACCTTCGGCCTCATCGATGTCGGCATCGCCAACGGCGTCTTCAAAAAGAACGGCTTCGCGGTCGAGCCCGTCACCTTCTCGGGCGCGGCCAAGCTGCAGCAGGCGCTGACCTCGAACGATATCGATATCGGCATCAGCACCGGCCAGGATATGGGCTTCATCCTCAAGGGCCTGCCGGCGATGACGATTGCCGCCGTCACCAACGCGCCGCGCGAGAGCGTGATGCTGGTCGGCTATGATTCGCCGATCAAGGCCGTCGCCGATCTGAAGGGCAAGAAGGTCGCGGTCTCGAATATCCGCGGCTACCCGTCATGGCTCAC
Source organism: uncultured Rhizobiaceae bacterium (assembly GCA_964391905.1). Lineage (GTDB taxonomy): Bacteria > Pseudomonadota > Alphaproteobacteria > ATCC43930 > CGMCC-115725 > CAIKMD01. The sequence continues at coordinate 2,115 of CAYMNX010000145.1, read as the reverse complement.
CATCGAGCTCTCGAAGCATGAGGGCTGGGGCCGCGACGGCATGACGCTCATCACGACCGGCTCGCAGCCCGCCTCGATGGCCTTGCTCAAGACGAAGCAGGTCGATGCCTGGGCCGGCGATATCGGCAGCGGGATCGATCTCGAAGACACGCATGAGGCCCGCATCCTCCTGGATTTCAGCGATTACGTGCCGCCCTTCATGAACACCGCGATGTACGCGACCAACACGCTCATCAAGAGCCGGCCCGAAACCGTGCGCCGCTTCGTCAAGGCCTGGTTCGAGAATGTCGCCTGGGCGCGCGACCACCGCCAGGAGACGGTCGCGCTTCTCGTGCCCGTGCTCAACTCGAAGCCGAGCACGGTCGATCGCGTCTACGAGAAGCTGATGCCGACGCAATCGCTCGACGGCAAATTCGATCCCGCGGCGATGGCGACGATGCGCCGCGCCGTGGTCGAGCTCGGCATTCTCGATAAGGAGCCCGATCTCTCGAAGCTCTATACCGAGGAATTCCTGTCGAAATCCTAGCGGCGGGCGCGCCTGTCATCGCGAGCCGGCAAAGCCGATGGGCGCAATTTGCAGCAATTCAGGGCTATTTCGCTCGACCATCATCTCGCCGCGGGAGCCGGAACGTGGCATGATGGGAGCATGGATCAAAAGCGCGACCGCGATCCGGAGCGCGAGCGAGAGGAAGACGAGCGGCGCTTCACCGCGAGCCTCGCCGGTCTCGCCGTCGCCTTGCTCCTCCTCGTGATCGGCCTCTATCTGACCAAAGAGCTTGCCGCGGAATCAAAGCTCGAGGATTGCATGATGCAAGGCCGCCACGATTGCGGCACCCGCGTCGAGCTGACGCCGATGCGGTAGATCATCATCCAGTCTACCTTCTAACGCTTTTCCGGCTCTCCCTTTCGCTTGGCGCAGCGCGGACCGTCCGAACGTCTGCTCTCGGATTCAGAGCGGGCGCCGCAGTCGTTGACTACGGATTCCAAATTTGACCCATTGTGGGCATACCCGCTTACTTGCAAGCTACGCTGCGAGATGCCGACGCCACATCGGCTTGAGGAGATCGAGGCCGACAATCGTTACAAGTCCAGCGCCGACGCAAATCGCGAGATCGTCGAGATGCAGGGGCCCGAAGCGGAACAGCGCTTCTGCGGGTGGCCAGAACAGCGCGAGGCCGATCAACCCGGCTGTCGCCGACAGCACCCACCACAAAGGCGCGTTGGGGCGGCGCAGCGCCTGCAGCAGCGACGCGCTGAAGGAACGATTGGCGAAGATTAGCCCGACATTCGTGAACACAAACGATACGAAGGCGAGGGCGCGCACCTCGGGCTCCGAAAGCCCCTTGTGCAGCGCAATGCCATAGATTGCCGCAACGAGGGCCAGGACGAACACGCCTTGCAACAAGCTCCATCCGGCGAGCGAGCGCGAGAACAGCGGGCTCTTGGGATTCCGCGGCGGCCGCGCCATCACGTCCGCCTCTGGACTTTCGGCCTCGAACACGATCGAGCAGACGGGATCGATCACCATCTCGAGAAAGGCGATGTGGATCGGCGCAAAGATGAGTGGCGAGCCGAACAGCAGCGGAATGAGCGATAGGCCCGCGATCGGAACGTGAACTGCGAGGATGTAGCCCATCGCCTTGCGGAGATTGTCGTAGATGCGGCGACCGAGGCGGATCGTGCGGACGATCGAGCTGAAATCATCGTCGAGCAGCACGACGGCGGCTGCTTCGCGCGCCACGTCGGTGCCGCGCCCGCCCATCGCGATGCCGATATGCGCGGCTTTGAGCGACGGCGCGTCGTTGACCCCATCGCCGGTCATTGCGACGATCTCGCCGTCGGCCTTGAGCGCTTCGACGATGCGCAGCTTCTGCTCGGGCATGATGCGCGCGAATACCGAGCAATGGCGCGCCCGGTCAGCAAGCTGCGCATTATCCATCCGTGCGAATTCCTCGCCGCTGATGACCTGCTCGGCATCGATGCCGGCAGAGGCCGCGATCGCGCGCGCCGTCGCCGGGTAATCGCCAGTGACCATCACGACGCGGATACCGGCGGCGCGGCATTCATGTACGGCCGCCGGCACGCTCTCGCGCAGCGGATCGGCGAGCCCGATCA
>CAYMNX010000144.1:0-4920 GCA_964391905.1 uncultured Rhizobiaceae bacterium | reverse complement strand
GGCCTTGGCCGCGGTCGGCGCCGTATTGGGCGCGGGGCGCGACCATTTCGCCCAGGCCATGCGAATGCCCTTGGAGCGCGCCTCGGCGGTGAAATAGGCCTTCCAATCGTCCCACACCGCGATCGCCATGTGGATCTTCGTCAGCTGCGCCGAGACGCCCATCTGCTCGGGCCCGCGCCAGGCGATCGGGCGGACATAGCCGTCGAGAATGCCCGAGGCGCGAACGGTCGCGTTCGATGCTTCCTCGATCTGCTCGAGGCTCCACGGGATGGTGAAGCCGAGGATGCGCGCCGAGTCGATGAGGCGCTGGCTGTGCTCGCGCAGCTTGAAGATGCGCCCATTATAGACGCGCTCGCCTTCGAAGACGCTGCTCGCGTAATGGAGCGCATGGGTCAGGACATGGACCTGCGCGTCGCGCCAGGGTATGAGCTTGCCGTCGAACCAGATCGTGCCGTCGCGATCGTCGAAGGGTCTGCTCGCTGTTGCCATATCCTGCGTTCCTCGAAACCTTGACCGGTATGTTGTCATCGCAGGCGGGAGCGTCGCTCCCGCCTTGCCCAGCATGTAACAATCCTGCTAAAAATAAGTCAACATGTCTGACGTAATGATCTCCGAGGAGACGCCGGCCTACCTGCGGGAAGACGAGGTTCGCCAGGGCATCGAGCTTTTGTTCTATGCCTATCGCGACTTCACCGCCGAGCCCGACGTCATGCTTGCGCGCTACGGCTTCGGGCGCGCCCATCACCGCGTGATCTATTTCGTCGGACGCCATCCGAATATGAGCGTTTCCGAGCTCTTGGGCATCTTGCAGATCACCAAGCAGAGTCTCTCGCGCGTTCTCGGCCAGCTCGTCGATCAGGGCTTCATTCAGCAGCGCACCGGCAAGGCCGACCGCCGGCAACGGCTTTTGGAGCTGACCGAGAAAGGCATCGAGCTGGAGCGCCAGCTCTCCGAGAACCAGCGCCAACGCATCGCGCGCGCCTATGGCGAGGCGGGAGCCCAGGCGGTCGAGGGCTTCCGCAAGGTGATGCTCGGGATCATCTCGAGCGAGGCCGACCGGGCGCGCTTCCGCCGAAGCCGCTGAGCCGCCGGTCAAGCTCGTGTATACTGGCGGCATGAAGGGTGCCGTCAATGGCGACGGGGCCGAGGGCCATCTCCTGGTCGTCGACGACGATGCGAGGCTCCGCGACCTGTTGCGCCGTTACCTCGTCGAATCGGGTTTCCGCGTCACCACGGCGGGCGATGCGGCGGAGGCGCGCGCGCGGCTCTTGAGCCTTGCCTTCGATCTCCTGATCCTCGACGTGATGATGCCGGGCGAGGACGGACTTTCGCTGACCGAAAGCCTGCGCAAGGAGAGCGCGGTGCCGATCCTGCTGCTGACTGCGATGGCGGAGCCCGAGAAGCGCATCGACGGATTGGAGCGCGGCGCCGACGATTATCTGACCAAGCCGTTCGAGCCGCGCGAGCTGGTGCTGCGCATCCGCAACATTCTGCAGCGCGTGACGCAGACGCGTGACCATGTCGAGGAGCTGCGGCTCGGCGCGTGCCGCTTCGACTTGAAGCGCAGCCTCCTCTTTCGTGGCCGCGAGCCGGTGCATCTGACGACCGCCGAGGCGGCGCTGCTGCAGGCCTTGGCGCGGAAGCCCGGCGAGGCGGTGTCGCGCGAGGCGCTGTCGCAAGAGGCGCAATGCAGCGGCAATCTCAGGACCGTCGATGTGCAGATGACGCGGCTGCGGCGCAAGATCGAAAGCGATCCGAAATTCCCGCGCTATCTCCAGACCGTGCGCGGAACCGGCTATGTCCTCAAGCCCGATTGATACCGCCCGCAAGCGGCTCCGCCTTTTGCCGCCGCGCGGCATCGCCGGGCGCGATAGCGCCGCCGCGGCGAGCGACAGCCATCGCCGCTGGTTCAAGCGCGCGCTGCCGCGCTCCCTCTGGGGTCGCTCGCTGCTCATCATCATTCTGCCGATGGTGCTGACGCAGATCCTCGCGACCTGGGTCTTCTACGATCGCGTTTGGGACACGGTGGCGCGCCGCCTGTCGTCGGCCGTCGCCGCGGAAATCGCCTTCACCTTGAGCGCGATCAATTACGGCGACAATCTCACCGAGCGCGACCAGATCCTGCGCCGCGCCACCGATGTAACCGAGCTCTTCTACGGCTTCCGTCCCGGCGAGAAGCTGCCGCAGGGCATGGCGCCCACAACCGGCGGCCGGGTCGAGGAGCAGCTCGCCCAAGCCATGAACGAGCGCGTCGGCCTGCCGTTTCAGATCGACGGCGAGTTCGATCCGCGCGACCTGCTGGTGTCGGTCGAGCTTCCCGATGGGGTGATGCAGGTGGCCGTGCCGCGAAAGCGCCTCTCGACGCCGACCACCTACATTTTCGTCTTGTGGATGGTCGGATCGGCGCTGATCCTGCTCGCGATCGCCTCGGTGTTCATGCGCAATCAGGTGAAGTCGCTGCAGCGCCTCGCCGCCACCGCGGAAGCCTTCGGCAAGGGCCGCGACGTGCCGAACTTCAAGCCCCAGGGCGCGACCGAGGTGCGGCAGGTGGCGCGCGCCTTCATCAAGATGCGCGATCGCATTCAGCGCCAGATCACGCAACGCACCGAGATGCTCGCCGGCGTCTCGCATGATCTGCGCACGCCCCTCACGCGAATGAAGCTTGCGCTCGAGCTGATGCCGGAGGATACGAGCGTCGCCGAGCTCAAGACCGATGTCGCGGCGATGCAGCGCATGGTTCAAGGCTATCTCGATTTCGCCCGCGGCGAGGGCGAGGAAGCGCAGCGCGAGACCGACATCGTTCTCCTCGTCCACGAGCTGATCTCGGCGATCCAGCGCGACGGACCGCCGGTTCTCGCGGCGTTGCCTGAGAGCTACGTGCTGCTGCTGCGGCCGGACGCGACGCGGCGCTCGATCGTCAATCTCATCGGCAATGCGCGCCGCTACGGCCGCCATGTCTGGGTCACCGGCGTCGAGACGCGCATGGGCTTCGACTTACTGATCGATGACGACGGTCCGGGCATTCCGGCGGCGCAGCGCGAGACCGTGTTCCGGCCGTTCCAGCGGCTCGACGCCGCGCGCAATCCCAATACCGGCGGGTTGGGGCTGGGCCTTACCATCGCCCGCGACTTGGCGCGCGGCCAAGGCGGCGATGTGACGCTCGAGGATTCGCCCCAGGGCGGCCTGCGCGTCCGGCTGCACTTGCCGAATTAGGCGGCATTCGCGGGCACGGGCGGACATCCGCCCGCTCAATGAGCTTGCGAATATTGCAACCGCCACCCTACCATTCGCGGATGGAGATCCAGTTCATCGGCAGCGGCGATGCTTTCGGCAGCGGCGGCCGATTCAATACCTGCTTTCTCGTCACTGGCTCAACCTGCCGCTTCCTGATCGATTGCGGCGCCTCGAGCCTCGTCGCGCTGAAGCAGCACGGCATCGACCTCAATAGCATCGACGGCGTGGTGCTGAGCCATCTCCATGGCGATCATTTCGGCGGCCTGCCCTTTCTGCTGCTCGATGCGCGGCATATCGCCATGCGCGAGCGGCCGCTCTTCCTCTACGGGCCAGCCGGGCTGACGCCTCGGCTCGAGGCAGCACAAGAAGCGCTTTTTCCGGGCTCGTCGCAAACCGTGCTCGGCTTCGACCTCGCCTGTCACGAATTGACGGCGGAGACGCGCAGCGCAGCGCCGGGCTTCGCCGTCACGCCCTTTCCCGCCACGCATTCCGCCGGCGCGCCGTGCTTCTCGCTGCGCATCGAATGCGACGGGAAGATCGTGACCTATTCCGGCGACACGGAATGGACCGAGCACCTCATCCCGGCGGCGCGCGGTGCCGATCTCTTCATCTGCGAGTGCTCAAGCTATGAGCGCCCGCTCACGGGACATCTCGATTATCGGAATCTGAGCGGGCGACTCGACGCGATCGGGGCCAAGCGCGTGATTCTCACGCATATGAACCCCGATATGCTCGAACGCCGTTTCGCGCTCGCGCACGAAACGGCGTCGGATGGGATGATCGTGACCTTGTAGCCCCCTTCGGCCGGTCGGACCGAAGGCGACGTCGATGATGATCAGGCGGCTTTCGCCGTCGTGGCGTCGCGGAGCTCCTCGAAGCTTTCGGTGAACCGCTTCGTCAGGACGTTGAACGCTTCGGTATTCGCCTTGGTGACGAGCTCGGTGAGTTCTTTCGCCGTGGCAAGACTCTTCTCGAAGGTCGCCTTGGCGAGCTCCGCATTTTTGGCAAGCCGCTCTTGCGGCACGCCGGGCTGGCTGAACTCGCGGAGGAGAGCCGGCGCCTCGTCGAACGCTTCGCGGGCGATTTCAACCTGGCGACGCGCGAGCGCCTGAACGCCCTCGATCGCGAGCTGGTTGGCCTGGGTCAGCGCCTCGACATTCTTGCGCTGCGCGCTGAGCAGAGCCTCGACGTTGAGGCCTGGGATGGCAAAGCCGGCGAATGCTTTGGTGACGTCGTAGTCGAAGAAAGTCTGCTTACCATTGATCATCGGTCACATCCTTTGGCGCATGGGGGCCGAGCGTTTATGTTGCACTGCACAATGACGAATATGATGCGACGGAAGGAGGCCGTCAAGGGCTTTTTGGCTATTATTTTTGCATTGCACAATTATGACGCTACATCTGTGCCTTACGCGTCCGGCTTGTGATCGGACGCAAAGCATTGGCTAAAGATTCGGCTTGGCGAAGGCGGCGATCGAGCGCCGCCATGGTGGTGCCGAGATCCTCGCTTTCGTCGCGGAAGAACACCGGAAGCATCGAAAGATAGAGCGCGGCCAAGAGCTTGACCGTCAACCGGCCGGCACAGCCACCGGTCGGAATATCGGCCGCCGCCAGCATCCACGCCATCGAGCGCAGAAAGCCAGGAAGCCGCAACGGCAGAAACGGCTCGCCGATGCCGTCGCGCAGG
>CAYMNX010000143.1:0-12487 GCA_964391905.1 uncultured Rhizobiaceae bacterium | reverse complement strand
ATTTTTCTACCCGTTTCAGCCCACACCGCGGATCGTGGCAGCGGCCTCTGGCCGATGCTTAACGTCGTCTTTTCAGAGCCGCCGTTATTATGCCATAGATATTAACGGCTTGTGGACAGTTTTTGATCTCGACATCAAGGATAGCCTAGTCTATCTAGTAGACTTTCGCACGCCACACTATTCTATGGAATGAACCTTTTCTTGCACATTCTCGACCGCAATCCCGAGATTCGGGATATGCCCCGTGCCGCCGTCAGGGCCGAGTCCTGTTTGCGCAATCGAGGTTCGTCAGCGCCGCTTCGGACCCAGCTGCATCTAGATCGAGCTGCTCTTCAGCTTCTTGGGTCGGACCGATGGGCGCGCTGCGGCTCCTTCTCGCGCTAAGCGTCATCGCGACACATACGTCCGCTATTCGGTGGCTGGCACTGCCGACCGGCACCGCGGCCGTGCAGATCTTCTTCGTGATCTCCGGCTTTTACATGGCGCTGATCCTCAACGAGAAATATCGTGGACCCGGCTCTTATCGTCTTTTCATCGTCAATCGCTTCGCGCGCATCTACCCGGTCTATTTCCTGGTTGCCGGCGTTTCGCTCCTGATCGTCCTTGGCGGGCACACGGAGGTGAAGCTGCTGGAGCCCGAGCGGCTGAATGAGCTCGGCGTCGCGGCGAAAACGATGATTTTCGGCAGCAACCTTGCGATCTTCGGCCTCGACAGCCTCAGCTTTCTCGCGATCGAGAACGGCGGTCTGGTGGTCGTTCGCGACATCGCCGAGCATCCTCTCGTCACCGACCACATGGCGTTGGTGCCGCAAGCCTGGAGCCTCAGCCCGGAGCTCTTATTCTATCTCCTCGCGCCTCTGGTCGTTCGGCGCGTCTTCTGGATCTCAATCCTCGGTCTGCTGAGCGTCGGCTTGCGCGCGGTGTTGTGGCAGCGCGGCTTTCATTCCCATGCTTGGACGTTCGATTTCTTCCCCGCCGAGCTCGCGTCCTTTCTTCTCGGCGCGCTTCTTTATCACGCCATGCGAACGCGGCTCTTTCGGCGATGGGGGCCGATGCTTGCCACCTTCGCGCCCTTCGCCACCGGCTTGGGGCTCTTCAACTACACCGAGCTGCCGGGTCTCCTCGCCTACGGGCTCGCTGTCGCGAGCATTCCCTTCCTTTTCGAGCTGACCCGGCGAAATGCCCTCGATCGCTTCGTCGGCGAGCTTTCCTATCCGCTCTACATGGTTCATTACATACCGATCTACCTCGCGCAGAGCCTTGCCCCCGAGCTGGCGCAGAGCGGACGCTTCAGCAGTATCTGCGTCGCTTCCTCGCTGCTCTTGAGCCTCGCGATCTACCGCTGGGTCATTCTCCCGATCGACCGCTGGCGCGAGCGCTCGACCCGGAGAATGCTGCCGCCTTTCGATGCGCTTCAGCCGATCGCGCCAAGCGTCGCCTTCCCGATGAGTCCTGCGGGTCCGGTCAAGGTCCTCAAGGCCGGCTGAAAGCGGCATGGCGGGCTTGATCGGAATGCCAGCCTTGCCAAGGTATAAGTGAGCGGCGCCGCGTTAATGCGGGACACGACCCGGGGCAAATTTTTGCCGCAGCGGCCCTTGAAACCCTGAAATGCTTTGATAATCTCTTTGGCACTCATTCAGGATGAGTGCTAGCAACCGGCGATTCGCGCGCTACCGGAGCCAACCCGTTCGACAATTTGAGGAGGAGTTTCATGAAGTTCCGTCCCTTGCATGACCGCGTCGTTGTGCGGCGCCTGGAGCAGGAGGAGAAGACCGCGGGAGGAATCATCATCCCCGATACCGCCAAGGAAAAGCCGATGGAGGGCGAGATCATCGCCGCGGGCCCCGGCGCCCGAAATGAGACCGGCCAGCTCGTCCCGCTCGACGTCAAGGTCGGCGACCGCGTGCTGTTCGGCAAATGGTCGGGCACCGAGGTCAAGATCGACGGCGAAGAGCTCATGATCATGAAGGAAAGCGACATCATGGGTGTCATCGAAGGCGCCCCCGCCGCGAAGCGGAAAGTCGCTTAAGGCCCATTTCAATCAGGAGAGTGAACGAACATGGCTGCCAAAGAAGTCAAATTTCATGGCGACGCGCGCGACCGCTTGCTGCGCGGCGTCGACGTCCTCGCCAATGCGGTAAAGGTCACCCTCGGCCCCAAGGGCCGCAATGTCGTGATCGATAAGTCCTTCGGCGCGCCGCGCATCACGAAGGACGGCGTCACTGTCGCCAAGGAAATCGAGCTGTCCGACAAGTTCGAGAATATGGGCGCGCAGATGATCCGTGAGGTCGCATCGAAGACCAACGATCTCGCCGGTGACGGCACCACCACCGCCACCATCCTCGCCCAAGCGATCGTCCGCGAAGGCGTCAAGGCGGTCGCGGCGGGCCTCAACCCGATGGATCTGAAGCGCGGCATCGACAGCGCCGTCGAAGCCGTCTTCGACGACATCAAGAAGCGCTCGAAGAAAGTCTCGACCAATGACGAGATCGCCCAAGTCGGCACCATCTCGGCCAATGGCGAGAAGGAAATCGGCGAGATGATCGCCAAGGCGATGCAGAAGGTCGGCAATGAGGGCGTGATCACGGTCGAGGAGGCGAAGAGCCTCGAGACCGAGCTCGACGTGGTCGAAGGCATGCAGTTCGATCGCGGCTATATCAGCCCGTACTTCGTCACCAATGCCGAGAAGATGGTCGCGGAGCTCGAGGATCCGTACATTCTGATCTTCGAGAAGAAGCTCTCGGGTCTTCAGGCGATGCTGCCGGTGCTCGAAGCCGTGGTGCAGAGCGGCAAGCCGCTCCTCATCATCGCCGAGGATGTCGAGGGCGAGGCGCTCGCCACCCTCGTCGTCAACCGCCTGCGCGGCGGCTTGAAGGTCGCGGCGGTGAAGGCTCCGGGCTTCGGCGATCGCCGCAAGGCGATGCTCGAGGACATCGCGATCCTCACCAACGGCCAGCTCATCTCCGAAGATTTGGGCATCAAGCTCGAGAACGTGACGCTCGACATGCTCGGCCGCGCCAAGAAGGTGCGCGTCGAGAAGGAGAACACCACGATCATCGACGGTGCCGGCAAGAAGGCCGATATCCAGGCCCGCACCAACCAGATCCGTCAGCAGATCGAAGAGACCACCTCCGACTATGATCGCGAGAAGCTGCAAGAGCGGCTTGCGAAGCTCGCGGGCGGCGTCGCGGTGATCCGCGTCGGCGGCGCGACCGAGGTCGAGGTGAAAGAGCGCAAGGACCGGGTTGACGATGCGATGCACGCGACCCGTGCTGCGGTCGAGGAAGGCATCGTCGCCGGCGGCGGCGCGGCCCTCCTCTACGCGACCAAGGCGCTCGCGAAGCTGAAGCCCGAGAATGACGACCAGAAGACCGGCATCGACATCGTGCGTCGTGCGCTCCAGATCCCGGCGCGCATCATCGCCGAGAATGCCGGCACCGACGGCTCGATCGTCATCGGCAAGCTCCTCGACAAGGCCGACAACAATTACGGCTACGACGCCCAGAACGGCGAGTTCGTCGACATGGTGAAGGCCGGCATCGTCGACCCGACCAAGGTCGTGCGCCTCGCCCTCCAGGATGCGGCTTCGGTCGCCGGCCTGCTCGTCACGACCGAGGCGATGGTCGCCGAGAAGCCGGAGAAGAAGGCTGCCCCGCTGCCGCATGATCATGGCGGCGGCATGGGTGGCATGGACTTCTAATCCAGCCAGCCAACGCGTTACGGCAAGGGCCGCGGAGAGATCCGCGGCCCTTTTCTTCATTGCAAATCGATCCAGCGTCTTTCGAGACGCGGTCCTCCGGACCGCGGGAGATGCCCGAGCAAATTCCCCCTCATCCTGAGGAGCAACGCGCTAGCGTTGCGTCCGAAGGACGCATGAGCGAAGCGCAGCAGCCCGTTTGGCTTAAATAAGTCGGGGATTATTGCTTCTTCGGCGAATGGTCCGTGATCAGCTGGTCGAGCATCTCGAGCAGCCGCGCGGCCGGCCCGTGCGGGCCCATGCTCTGAACGCTGACCCGGGCGCCCTCGCATAGCAGGAACATCTTGTCGGCGAGGAGCTCGGGCTCGACCAGCCCTGCCTCCTCGCAAAGGTCGATGAGCTTCTCGCGGCTGCGGCTCTTATGCTGCTCGACGACGCGGCGCGCCGGGTGATTCTTGTCGGGGAGCTCGACCGCGGCGTTGAGGAACGCGCAGCCACGCTCGGCCTGCTGCAGCTTGAAGGTACCGACATAGCGCAGCCAGCTCCGCAGCTGGCCGAGCGGGTCGCCGGCATGGGTCTTGGCGATCTCGTCCCAGGCGGCTTCGAAATCGCCGACCATCTGAGCAAGGCATTCGGCGACCAACACGTCCTTCGAGGCGAAATGGCGGTAGAGCGTCATCTTGTTGGTGCCTGCCGCCTCGGCAATGGCGTCGACGCCTACCCCATGAATGCCATGCCGATAGAACAGGTCCCGGGCCACGGCGAGGATCCGCTCGCGCGGCGGGGCGGCAGCGGCTGAGATCTCTATGACCTGTTTGGCATTGGTGGTGCGCATTTCCATATTCCCTGTTGACATGTTACTTACCGGTAAGTATGTTTGGGGTGTTACCGTTCAGTAACATAATTTATGGCGCGAGTCACCTGTTTTCAATGCCCCCGCGCCAAGGAGGGTTAAATGTACGGATGCCAAGGTGAACCGAGCTTAACCGACGCATTATCCGATCCGATCGTTCAGATCATCATGAGCGCCGATCACGTCGATCCGCAAGCGCTGGAAGCGAGCCTGCGCGCGACGGCCGAGAAAGTGGCTCGTCCGCAGCGCATGGCCAAGCAGCGGAAAGCAGGCTAACAATTATGAGGGGAGCGGAATTCGGCGAACTTACCGCCTTCGTTGCGGTCGCGGATCACGGCAATTTCTCCAAGGCCGCGGCCGCGCTCGGCATCTCGACCTCGACCATGAGCCAGACCATTCGCTCGCTCGAGGAAAGGCTTGGCGTGCGGCTGCTCAACCGGACAACGCGCAGCGTCGCGCTGACCGAGGCGGGGACGCGATTGCTCGATCAGATCCATCCGGCGCTCGACGAGCTCGGCAGCGCGATCGAATCCTTGACCGCGCTCAGCGGCAGCCCGACCGGGACCCTGCGTCTCTCGGTCGGGAGTCTCGCCGTCGGCATGGTGATCGATCCGATCCTGCCGAGCTTCCGCGCCGCCTATCCCGACATCACCCTCGACATCGTCGTCGATGATTCGATGATCGACATTGTCGGCGGGCACTTCGATGCCGGGATTCGCCCCGGCTCGCGCATCGCGCGCGATATGATCGCGCTGCGCGTCAGCCCCGATTCGCGCCTTATCGCCGTGGCTTCCCCGGCCTATCTCGCGGCCCATGGGCGGCCGGAGACGCCGAGCGACCTGCGTCAGCACAATTGCATCCGCTTCCGCCAAACCACCGGCGCCATCCATAAGTGGGAATTCGAGAACGGCGCCGAGAAGGTCGAGGTCGGCGTCGAAGGCTCGGTCATCACCAACAATCTCGACCTCGTGGTCCGCGCCGCGCTCAACGGCGTCGGCATCGGCTACATGCTCGAGGACTATATGGCGTCCCACATCGCCGAGGGGCGCCTGGTGCCGGTCCTCGAAGATTGGTCCCTGCCCTATGCCGGCTATCATCTCTTCTATCCGAGCCGCCGCCAGATGCCGCCGAAGCTCCAGGCCTTCATCGATTTCTTGCGCAAGAACACGCGCAAGACGGCGCTGCCGCGCCCGCGCATCGCGGCGATGATCGACGCGGCCTGACCATCACCTGACAACTCGGGCAGGCCACATCACATCCTTTATCAGGATGTGATGTGGCCCAGCACCTGTACCAGCTCCACGACTTTCTTCCGCTGGTCCTTGCGGTCGCCGGAGACGATCGCATGCTCGACGCAATGCTCGATATGGTCGCGCAGGATTTCGTCCTGCAGCTTCTTGAGCGCGGCCTTCACCGCCTCGACCTGATTCAGCACATCGATGCAATAACGATCCTCGGCGATCATGCGCGCGACCCCCCGCACCTGCCCCTCGATGCGGCGAAGGCGGGCGGTGGCCGATTGCTTGACGGGCTCTCTCATGGCGCCCATACTATACCCCCCTAGGGTATATGGCAAGCTCGAGGACAGCGCATGACCGACACCCCTCATCGCCACGATCATGATGCGCTGCCGCCCGGCACCGCGAAGGCCAAGGACGTCGTCTGCGGCATGAGCGTCGATTCCGCCAAGACGCCGCATCGCGCGAGCCACGAGGGCAAGGACTATTACTTCTGCGGCGCCAAATGCCGCGAGAAGTTCATGGCGGATCCCGCGAAGTATCTCGCGCCAGCGCCCACGCCAATGCCCCCCGCTGCAGGCAGGGAAGGGTTGGGTGGAGACGCGCTGAACGCGAAAGCGGCGACGGCGGCCGGCACGATCTGGACCTGCCCGATGCATCCCGAGATTCGGCGCAACGCGCCGGGTGCTTGTCCCATTTGCGGCATGGCGCTCGAACCGCTTCAACCCGCGCCGGCGAATGCCCCCAATCCCGAGCTTGCCGATATGCGGCGGCGCTTCTGGATCGGCCTCGCGCTGACCGTGCCGGTCGTCGCGCTGGCGATGGCCGGAGAATACCTGCCCTGGGTTCAGCTCCTCCTCGCCTCCCCCGTCGTGCTCTGGGCCGGCTGGCCGTTTTTCGCCCGTGGCTGGGCCTCGCTGGTCAGCCGCAACCTCAACATGTTCACGCTGATCGCGCTCGGCACCGGCATCGCTTATCTCGACAGCGTCGCGGCAACGCTTGTTCCGGGCATTTTCCCAGCGGTCGGCATGGACGAGGCCGTGCCGGTCTATTTCGAGGCGGCCTCGGTCATCACCGTGCTCGTGCTGCTGGGCCAGGTGCTCGAGCTCAAGGCCCGCGCCGAAACCGGTGCCGCCATTCGCGCGCTTCTCGATCTCGCGCCCAAGACGGCGCGCCGTCTCTTGCCCGATGGCAGCGAGGCGGACATCCCGCTGGAGCGTGTCGCGCGCGGCGATCTCTTGCGCGTCCGTCCCGGCGAGAAGGTGCCGGTCGACGGCATTGTCGTCGATGGCGCGAGCGCCGTCGATGAATCGATGATCACCGGCGAGCCGATGCCGGTCGACAAGGCGAAGGACGACAAGGTCACGGGCGCGACCGTCAACACGACCGGCAGCTTGGTGATGCGCGCCGAGCGCGTCGGCAGCGACACATTGCTTGCCCAGATCGTCGCCCTCGTCACCAAGGCGCAGCGCAGCCGCGCCCCGATCCAGAGCCTTGCCGATCGCGTCGCCTCCTGGTTCGTGCCTCTCGTCATCGCGATCGCGATGGCGACGGCACTCGGCTGGGCCCTTTTCGGTCCGGCGCCGGCGATCGCCTTCGCGCTCGTCAACGCCGTCGCCGTCCTCATCATCGCCTGTCCCTGCGCGCTGGGGCTCGCCACGCCGATGTCGATCATGGTCGGCACCGGCCGCGGCGCGCATGCGGGCGTGCTGTTCCGCGATGCCGAGGCGCTGCAGCTGCTCGCCGCGATCGACACGCTCCTCGTCGACAAGACCGGGACCTTGACCGAAGGCAAGCCGCGCCTCGTCGCTCTCGGCACGAGCGACGGTTGGGATGAGAGCGATCTGCTGCGTCTCGTCGCCTCGCTCGAGCGAGGAAGCGAGCATCCGTTGAGCGCGGCGATCGTCGCGGGGGCGCGCGCGCGCGGCCTCGCCTTGAGCGAGGCGCGCGATTTCCGCGCCACGACCGGCAAGGGCGTAAGCGGCACGGTCGATGGCAAAAGCATCGCGATCGGCAATTTTGCGCTGATGGAGAGCCTTGGTATGGGCGCGGATACGCTACCGGCCGAAGCGAAGAGGCGCCGCCAAGAGGGCGAGACCGTGATGTTCGTCGCGATCGAGAAAAAACTCGCCGGCTACATCGCGGTTGCCGACACGATAAAGCCGGGCGCGGCCGAGTCTATCGCCGCGCTTCGGGCGGATGGCGTGCGCGTCGTCATGGCGACCGGCGACAATCGTGCCACGGCGCAAGCCGTGGCAAAGCGTCTCGGCATCGATGCGATCGAAGCCGAGCTTCTTCCCGAAGCGAAGGCAGCGATCGTCGAAAAATATCGCGGCGACGGACGGAAGGTCGCGATGGCGGGGGACGGGGTCAATGACGCGCCGGCGCTTGCGGCCGCGGATGTGGGAATCGCCATGGGCACGGGCGCCGACGTCGCGCTCGAAAGCGCTGGCGTGACCTTGGTCAAGGGCGATCTCGCCGGCATTCTGCGCGCGCGGCGCCTCTCCCGCGCAACGATGCGCAATATCCGGCAGAACCTGTTCTTCGCCTTCGTCTTCAACGCCCTGGCAATTCCCGTCGCCGCGGGGGTGCTTTATCCGGTCGCGGGCTTGCTGCTCAACCCGATGATCGCCAGCGCCGCCATGAGCCTTTCCTCGGTCACGGTCGTCGGCAATTCGCTGCGGCTGCGACGTGCCTGAACTTGCCGGAGGGCCGAGCGGCGTCGCCCTTCGACGCGCTCAGGAGACGCACCGACGTTCTCCCAGCAGCATGCGATAGTCCTGCCCTCGGGGAAACTCGTTGCCTTGCGCGCGCGCTTTGCCAAAATGGGTCGGGTCGATCGAGAATACGGCTTGCGATAAAACAGTAGGGAGATTGGTTGAGGTGAAACAGTACATTGTGGCCGCGATCCTGATCGCCGGCCTGGCGGTCCCAGCGGCGAAGGCGGACACGAAGATCAGGCTCGGCTACACGCCGGCGGCGTCGATTGCCGGCGCTTTCATTGCCGCGGATAAAGGCTATTTCGCAAAGCGCGGGATCGACCTCGAATTCCAGGTCATCGCGCTCAACTCGAATATACCGGCGGCCATCGTCTCCGGTTCGTCGGATATCGGCGGCACGACGCCGACGGTTCTCCTGCAAGCGGTCGACAGCGGCATCGATCTCGTCGTCGCCTCCGGGACGAACGTCACCTTCAAGGAAAGCAAGAACAGCGCGATCATCGCGCGCAACGGGTCGGGCATCGAGAAGCCGGCGGATTTCGTCGGCAAGAAGGTCGGCGTGCCCGGCCTCGGCGCGCTTATCCATGTCTCGCTGCGCCATTGGCTCAAGCAGCGTGGGGTCGATTACAATTCGGTCAATTTTGTCGAGCTCGCCTTTCCGCAGCAGCGCGACGCGCTACAGAATGGGCTGGTCGACGCCGCGGTAACGGTCGAGCCGACCTATTCGCGGATCCTGAGCGCCGGCCTCGGCAAGGATGTCGGCCATGCCTTCGACAGCCTGCCGCCCGGGACGCAGACCATTCTCTATTCGACGACGCGGCAATGGGCGAGCGAGCATGCAGAAGCGCTGCGCGCTTTCCACGAAGCGAATGAGGAAGGGGTGCGCTATGCCGAGACCCATCAGGACGAGGCGCGCGCCGCGATCGCGAAATACATGAAGCTGACGCCCGAAAACGCCAGCGCCATCGAAATGCCGAGGCTCAGCGCCGCGGTCACCAAGCAGGACCTCGCCGTGATCGCCGACATCATGACCGAGCAGCAGATGCTCCACGCGCCGATCGACGTGACGAAGCTGCTGCTGCGCTAGGCGCCCTACTCCGCGTCCGGCTGGCGTTCCGGCACCGCCGCTTCGAAGGCTGGCAGCTTCATGCAGGCCTCGAAGATGCGCATGATGGTCGGATAGGGCTTCAGGTCGAAGCTCGGATAGCGCCTGGCATTGAAGACCTGCGGCACGAGGCAGATATCGGCCATGCCCGGCTCATCGCCATGGCAGAATGTGCCGGCCTTGCCGTCGCCGGCGAGAATCGTCTCGATGCCGTCGAGGCCGAGCTTGATCCAATGATTGAACCAGAGCTCGATGTCCTTTTCGCCATGCTTCATCTCATGGGCGAGAAAGCGCAAGACCCGGAGATTGTCGATCGGGTGGATGTCGCAGGCGATCGCCTGTGCCAGGGACCGCACCCGCGCCCGACCCACGGGGTCGCGCGGCAGCAAAGCCGGCGTCGGATGGGTCTCCTCGAGATATTCGATGATGGCGAGGGATTGCGACAGGATCGACCCATGATCGACCAGCGCCGGAACCAGCCCCTGGGGATTGATTTTCAGGTAGCCGGGCGAGTTCTGCACGTTTTTCCGCAGATGGATAAACTCCTGCTCATAGCCGAGGCCTTTCAAATTGAGGGCGATGCGGGTGCGGAAGGCCGCCGATGAGCGGAAATAGCCATAGAGTTTCATGCCGTATCATCCTCCCTGCGTCAAAAGACCTGCCGGCCAGTCTCTGCTTCGCCGGCAGATCGTCAAGCTTTGCTGCACAGCAGAAAGTGAATACGGCCGGGGATAGAATAATGTAAGGTTGCCTAACATTAGTAGTTGCGGCCGGCTAATCGACCCGGCCGCACGCACGGAGACACGGGGCGGGATGGATTTCGGTGGTCGGGTTCACGCGGGTCGTGAGCTGCGCTACCGTACTCGGCCGCTCACTGCCGCCGGTCGGGTGACTCTTGAACAATCTGGAACGATATCCATGACACGAAATGCAGCCGTGCTGTCAGTCTCGCGCCCGTCATTCGAATTGACGAAATATCTGCCCTTCCGGCTTACCGTGCTCAGCAACCGGCTGACACGGCGCGTCGCACAATTTTATGGGCAAAAATACAAGCTGACCGCCCCGGAATGGCGAACGATGGCGGTGCTCGGCCAGAGCGGCGCGATGAGCGCCAACAACGTCATCGTGCAGACCACCATGGACAAAGTCCGCGTCAGCCGCGCCGTCGCCAAGCTGCTGAAAGCGGGTTACATCACCCGGGAGGCCGATCCCGAGGATCGCCGCCGCGCGATTCTCGGCCTCACCCCGAAGGGGCTGGAGGTCTATCGCCAGATCGTGCCCCTGGTACAGGAGATCGAGGTCGAGCTTCTCGAGGCGCTCAACGCCACCGAGCGAGCGGGTCTCGATAGCGCGCTTGCGAAAATCGAGGCTCTGCTCGGAACCGTCGACGACGACCAGTCGGACCTCGACGAATGACGGCGTGATGCGCGAGGGCACGAGCCATCCCGGTCGGCGCATCGGGCGCCCGGTCCTCGCCCGCTAGCGCTCGGCTGAGATCGAGGCAAAGAAATGCGCTATTTCGCCTCTTGCTGCCAGAGGGCCAGATGCGCGCCGGTCGGGTCGACAATGATCGAGAACTGGCCGTGCCCCGGAATTGGCGTCACGTCGCGCACGATCTGGGCGCCGAGCGCCTTCGCCTTCTTGGTCGAAGCAGCGATGTCGTCGACCTGGACATAAGCGAGCCATGCCGAGGGCGCGCCTGGCATCGGATGTTTCATCATGCCGCCGCCCGTCCCCTCGCCGACACCAATCATCGTATAGGTCATGCCCTCACCCATCGGCGTGTCTTCGAGCTTCCAGTTGAACAGCGAACCGTAGAATTCTTTCGCTTTGTCAATATCAGTGGTGGCGAGTTCAATATGCACGAATGGATTGGCCATGACACTCTCCTCCTCTTTTCGCTTTCTGCTGCTCGGCCGCGGGGTCGCTGGAACCCCCAGTCTAGGCCCATGCTATTTGCACGAAGGTGACAGTTCGAGTCGGAAATCGCCGCGCGACGCGGGCAGCCCGATCTTGTCACCGCGCTAATCGGGCAAAGGGATGAACTCCGCATCGCCCGGCACAGCGGTAAAGCGCCCCGCCTTCCAATCGGCCTTTGCCTGCTCGATCCGGTCGTTCGAGCTCGAGACGAAATTCCACCAGACGCGCCTTGGCCCGTCCATCGGCTCGCCGCCGAGGAGCACGAGCCGCGCGCCTTCCGTGGTGGCGATGGCGATGCTGTCGCCTTTGCGGAAGACCAGCAGGCGGCCCGCATCGAAGCGCGCGCTGGCGATCTCGACCGCGCCGGAAACGATATAGGCGGCGCGCTCGTCATAATTCGCCGGAACCGCGAGCCGCGCGCCCGGCGCGAGCGACGCGTCGATATAGAACGTCGCCGAGAATAGGGTCACGGGCGAGCGCGCACCATAGGCCTCGCCGGCGATCAGTCGGATGCGCGCGCCCTCGCCCTCGAGTATCGGCAGGTCCTGCGCCGCATAATGGGTGAAGCTTGGCTCGACCTCCTCCTTGTCGCGCGGCAGGCCGACCCAAGTCTGAATGCCGAAAATTTCCGAATCGGCAACACGCAGCTCGGCCGGCGTGCGCTCGGAATGCGCGATCCCGCGGCCGGCGGTCATCCAATTCACCTCGCCCGGCCGAATCGGCTGCACCGTGCCGAGGCTGTCGCGATGCAGAATCTCGCCCGCGAAAAGATAGGTGACAGTCGCCAAGCCGATATGCGGATGAGGACGCACATCGAGCCCTTTGCCCGCGCGCAGGATGGTCGGCCCAAAATGATCGAAGAAGACGAACGGTCCGACCATGCGCCGCTGGGTCGCGGGCACAACACGATTGACGGCTACGCCGTCGCCGAGATCGCGGCTGCGCGGCACGATA
>CAYMNX010000142.1:0-4791 GCA_964391905.1 uncultured Rhizobiaceae bacterium | reverse complement strand
TCGTCGGTCGGATGGAACGACCACTGCAACCGCCTCCGGCGCATGTTGCAACCGTGCGTCGAAGGCTTCGAGCAGTGTCATAAAAGGCCAATCACGCCGCGTATCGTTCCATGCGACCGACATCTGATGGCGCTCTTGCGCGGTCAACAACGGCAGATCCGCCAATCGGCGCGACGCGTCAGCGCTGACCGCTTCCAATATGCTGATCCAATGGCCGATCATCCGTTGAATGGTCGCCGCCTCGAACAGATCCGAGCTGAAGAAGATCCTTCCGATCACCCTGTCGAGCCGTTCGTCGAGCTCCAGATAGAGGTCGTATTTCGTAACGCCGACCGTCACATCCATTTGCGTGAGGTCCCAACCTTCTGCAAACGGCTCCGCCGGCGGCTCCATGGAGAACAACACGGAAAACAAGGGCCGACGGTCGCGCTCGCCCTTCGGCAAAACCTCCTGCGCGACTCGGTCGAAAGGGACCTCGGCGGCGCAAAGCGCCTCGAGCACGGCATCGCGCACTTGCGTCAGGTATTGCCTGAATGGCAAGACGCGCGACGGCCGACTCCGCAGCGCGATCGTATTTAAGAAATAGCCAATCAGACGCTCGAGCTCGGATCGCCGGCGCATATCGACGACAATGCCAATGACGATGTCCTCTTCATCGGCATAGCGATGAAGCAACGCCTTGAATGCCGCCAGCAACGTTACGTAGAGGGTGACCCCGCTGTCTCGGCTCAATCGCTTCAAGGCTCGGCAGAGCGCTTGCGACAGGCGAAAGGTCTCCATCCCGCCGCGATAGCTCGGCGGGCCGGTTCGGACATGATCGCAAGGAAGCTTGAGTGCGGTCGGCGCGCCTTCTTCGATCAATATCCGGCGCCAATAAGAGATTTGCTTCGAGACATCCTCGCTTGACGCGGCACGCTGGCGCCATGCCGCATAGTCGGCGTATTGCAGGAGCGGCGGCGCCAAAGCCGGGCAGTGGCCCGTCGAGAACGCGGCATAGCATTGAGCCAATTCCGGCATCAGGATGCGGTAAATCGAGACACCGTCGAAGATGATGTGATGGATTGTCAGGTAGATTCGGTAATCCTCGGGCCCCAGCTTCACGATTCGCCCGCGGAGAAGCGGCGCTTGACCCAAATCGAACGGCAATTGCGCATCTTCCGTCGCAAGGCGCAACGCCGCGGCGTCCCGGTCGGCCTCGGGCATGCCGCTGAGATCGCTCATCGGCAGTCGAAGGCGGATGTCGGAATGCACAACTTGAACAACCTCGCCGCCAACGACTTCGAACGAGGTTCGCCAGATTTCGTGGCGGCGGAGAATTTCAGCGAAGCTCGCTTCGATCGCGGCGACGTCAAGCGCGCCCTTGCGGTGGATCGTGATCGGCTCGTTGTAAAGCGGAAGCTCCGGAGCCATCGACGCATGCAACCAGACCTGCGTCTGCTCGGCCGATAGCGGCGCGGTCTTTGCCCCGACGCGCCGCACGGTTGCGGCATGGTCTGGCGGCGGCAGCAACCCGTCTCCGGCAAGCATCTTCCGGAGCAGTCTGCGCTTCGACTCCGGCAGCTCCCTTTCCGTGGTCACGCCGCACCCGCTCCGTGAGCGCCGAGCGCCTTGTCGGCGTCGAACCGGACAGGAAGCGATTTCAGGCCGCGCAGACCCAGATTCTCGCGCCAGACAACCGATGACGACGCGCGCGCGAGACCGGGGAGGCGCTGCAACAGCGCGGAAAAGGCGATCTGTCCCTCAAGCCGCGCCAAAGGGGCTCCGAAGCAGAAATGCGCGCCCCAACCAAAAGCCAAATGCCGGTTGTCGGAGCGCGCAAGGTCGAGACGATCCGGATCTGGGAAGCGTGCCGGATCGCGATTGCCCGCAGCCATCACCGCGATGACCGCGTCGCGTTCGCGAATGCATTTGCCGCCGAGAACAAGCTCGTTGGGCGCAAGGCGGGCGGTGTGCTGGCTCGGGCTTTCGTACCGCAATAGCTCTTCGATCGCCGGCTCCATGGCAATCGAGCCGGCGCGCAATAGCGCCATTTCTCGCGGATGGTCCAGCAACGTCAAAAGCCCGTTGCCGATCAGATTCGTTGTCGTTTCTTGTCCGCCCACCATGGTGAGAATGACGTTGGCGATAATTTCTTCCTCGGTGAGACGCGAGCCGTCGATCTCGGCGGTCACGAGGGAATGAAGGAGCCCGCTTTCGGAGGTGTGCGTGCCGCGCCGCATGGCCGACCGGAAATAGCGGACCATCTCGTCGAGGCTACGCAGAATGTGCTCGGCACGGTCTGAGTTATGTTGAAAATTTCCGAGCATTTCGGCGAAATCTGCCGACCAGTCCTTTAGCTGCGCGTGATCGCCGGCATCGACTCCGAGCATCTCTGCCGTGACGATCGCGGGCAACGGATTCGCAAAATCGCGGATCACGTCCAACTCGCCGCGCGCCGCGACGCGATCGAGCAACATGTTCGCGATCGCTCGAATGCGCGCGCGCAAGTCCTCGATACGGCGGGATGTGAAGGCCACGGAGCACAATCCTCGCAGTCGCATATGCGCCTTTCCATCCATGAACAGCATCTGCTGTACCATGACCTGCGCGACCGGCGCCAACTTCGACAGGCCCATCGCATTCAATTGTTCGGGAGTGATTGCGCGTGCGGCGGAAAATTTCTGCAGTACCGTGATGATGTCGGTATATCGCGTCACGATCCAGGCGTGAAGGAACGGATCCCAATGAACGGGATCCTGCTCTCGGAGCATGCGATAAAGCGGATAGGGATCGGCCAAGATCTGCGGGTCGAGCAGCCGACAAAGGCTCAACTCTCTGTCCGCCTGACCGTTCTCCCCGGCGGTCGGCATTACGATTGTTTCTCGAGAATCTGCTGCGCCTCCTCTTCACTCATCGTTGCCAATCGCTCGATCGCCAATTTTTCGATCGTCGCCGCCAAGTCCCCCACGGTCTTTGCCTCGAACAGGTGGCGAAGGGTCAGATCGACGCCAAAAGCGTCGCGCGCGCGGACCACGACCTGGGCGCCCGACAGGGAGTGACCGCCGATGAGAAAGAAATTATCGGAGGCGGAGACGTGCTGGACGCTCGACACCTCGACGATGATGCCGATGAGACGCCGCTCCGTTGGCGAGCTCGCTGCATCCGACTCAAGTCGCTCCGAGGCAGAGCATTGCGTCGGCGGCCGCAGCGCCGCGCGATCGATCTTCCCGTTCGCGGTCAGCGGCATTTCGGCGAGCCGCACGAAGGCCGATGGGACCATGTAATCCGGCAGCGTCGCCGCGAGGAAGGCACGCAGCGCGCGCACCGACGGCGCCGGCTCTGCGCGCGGAACGAAATAGGCCGTCAGACGCGTCTCGCCCGACGGTCCCTCATGCGCCACGATGACGCTCGATGCGATGGCGGGATGGCGGTTCAGCGCGGTTGCGATCTCGTCGGGCCCGACGCAATGCCCGCGCAGCTTGATTTGATCATCGACCCGGCCGCAGAACGCGATCGTGCCGTCGGGAAGAAGGCGGCCGAGATCGCCGGTTCGATAAAGCCGGAACTCGGCCGCGGCCGATATCGTTCCGCGCGGCAAAAAGCGCGGCGGCTCCGATCGGCTCGGCCGCCCGCGATAGCCACGGCCGACCGACGCCCCTGCGATATAGATCTCGCCGATTTCGCCGTCTCGAACCGCGTCGCCGCGCTCATCGAGGAGAAAGATCCGCGTGTTGGCGATGGCGCGCCCGATCGACGGCGGCACGGCGGCCGTCGCATGGGGCGACACCGTCCCGGAGCTGGCGACGACGGTACATTCGGTGGGGCCATAATTATTGACGACCGCGAAGGGGAGTCCCGGGCGCGGATAGCTGCGCAACGCCTCGCCGCCGGTTAGGAGAAGGCGCAAGGATGTGGTCGCCGGCCATTCCGTCGCGATCAGCGGTTCGGCCAGTGCCGTCGGCGCGAATGCGATCGTGATGCCCGCTTCGACAAGCCAGTCGCGCAGCAGCTCCGGCGAATGTCCGACGATCTCCTCGGGCAGCGCGACCGAAGCGCCGCTCGCGAGATAAGGCCAAACCTCCCAGACGGAAGCATCAAAGCCCAGACCTGCGATATGGCTGCCGCGATCCCCGGGCGTGACGCCGAACGTCTCTTGGTGCCATGAGACGAGATTCAGAAGATTGCCATGCGTGATCTCGACGCCCTTCGGCCCGCCGCTCGAGCCCGAGGTGTAGATGATGTAGGCAAGATCGTCGGCGTCGATGTCACGATCGGATTGATCGGCGTTGAATGACTTCGAGGCGGCCGTTATGCGATCGAGATCAACCACGATGCGCGCGCCGCTCTGCAAGCGATCCGCAAGGCTCGATCGCGCGATGACAAGAAAAGCACCTGCATCACCGAGCAAGGTGTCGAGCCTTGCCACCGGCCAGGTCGGATCAAGCGGCAGGAAAGCACCGCCAGCCTTCATGACTGCCAGGGTTGCGACAATCTCTTCGACCGATCGCTCGAGAACAATGCCGACCGGGACTTCGCGCGCGACGCCGAGGCCGCGCAGATAGGCGGCCAAGCGCGCCGCCTCCGCATCAAGCGCGCCGTAGGTTACCGTCACGGAGCCTGCGCGCAACGCGATGCTGTCGGGCGCCTCTAAAGCGCGACGACGGACGAGTTGCGCGACATTTCCCGCGGGCCAATTGTTCGATGATGATATCTCACTCGACATGTGCTTGCTGACCGAACGAAAACAAAAAATTCGCTAGGGGTCGGACGCTCTATTCTTGTTATGGCGCCGCCTCCGATCCACGCGGTATG
>CAYMNX010000141.1:0-5197 GCA_964391905.1 uncultured Rhizobiaceae bacterium | reverse complement strand
GGCGGAGGCGCAGGTACAGCAGCAACAGGCCATCGTCGATTACAAATCGATCCGTGCTCCCTTTGCCGGGAAGCTCGGCATTCGCCAGGTCGATGTCGGCCAATATCTGGCGCCGGGCACCACGATCGTCACCTTGCAGTCGCTCGATCCCATCTACGCCGATTTCACCCTGCCGCAACAGGCTCTGATCGACGTCGCCGTCGGGCAGAAGGTCACGACCAAGGTCGATGCATTTCCCGGCCGGAGCTTCGATGGCACCATCATAGCGATCAGCCCGAAGGTCGACACGGATACGCGTAACGTCCAGATTCGCGCCTCGCTGCCCAATCCCGACCATAAGCTTCTGCCGGGAATGTTCGTCGACGTCTTCGTCGATGTCGGCGCGCCGCAGAATTACGTGACCTTGCCGCAGACGGCGGTGACCTTCAATCCCTATGGCAGCACCGTTTTCCTGGTCGATGATTCGACGAAGGATGCCAACGGCAAGACGCTCCTCCTCGCGCACCAGACTTTCGTGACCACGGGCGACACCCGCGGCGATCAGGTGGCGATCCTGTCGGGAGTGAAGGAGGGCCAGATGGTCGTCACGGCCGGCCAAATGAAGCTGCGGAACGGCTCGCCGCTCAAGATCGACAATACGGTGCAGGTGTCGAACGATCCGAATCCTCGTCCGGTCGAAGAATAGCGAGCAGCAACGATGATGAGCCTTACCGACATCTTCATCCGTCGCCCGGTTCTGGCCACGGTCATCAACCTGATGATTTTGGTCCTCGGCCTGCGCGCGCTGTGGACCCTGCCGATTCTGCAATATCCGCGGACGACCAACGCCGTCGTCACCATTACCACGACCTTTTACGGCGCCGATCCCGACGTGGTCGCCGGATTCATCACGACGCCGCTCGAGAATGCGATCTCGCAGGCCGAGGGCATCGATTACATGAATTCGACCAGCCAGCCGAGCGTCAGCACGATCACGGTCAACCTTCGCCTCAATTACGATCCCGACAAGGCCCTGACCGAGATCTCGAGCAAGGTCACCTCGGTCCTCAATCAGCTGCCGCCCGGCTCGCAGCAGCCGGTGCTGACGATCAAGATCGGCCAAACCTTCGACGCGATGTATATCGGCTTCAAGAGCGACGTGCTGAAGCAGAATCAGATCACCGATTACCTCGTTCGCGTCGTTCAGCCGAAGTTTCAGGCGGTGCCGGGCGTACAGACCGCGGAGATCGTCGGCGGCCAGAATTTCGCGCTGCGCGCCTGGCTCGACCCTGCCAGAATGGCCGCCCACGGCGTCACCGCCACCGATATCAGCCAAGCGCTTCAGGGCAACGACTATATCTCGGGTCTCGGCAGCACCAAGGGGCAGATGGTCCAGGTCAATCTGACCGCCTCGACCAATCTCCACTCCGTCGAGGAGTTCCGAAATCTCGTCGTCAAGCAGGTAAACAACACCAATGTGCGGCTCCAGGACGTGGCCACCGTGTCACTCGGCGCCGACAGCTACGAGACGCGCGTCGCCTTCGACGGTCAGGATGCGGTCTATATCGGCATCCAGGTCGCGCCCGAGGCCAACCTGCTCGACGTCATCAAGGGCGTTTATAAGATCCTCCCCGACGTCCAGTCGCAGCTGCCACAGGGCTTGGAAGCGGCGGTGATCTACGATTCGACGGATTTCGTGAACAGCTCGATCAACGAGGTGGTCCGGACCCTGATCGAGGCGATCGTGATCGTGATCCTGGTGGTGTTTGCCTTCCTCGGATCGGTCCGATCGTTGCTAATTCCCACCGTGGCGATCCCGCTGTCGCTGATCGGCACCTTCGTCATGATGACGGTGTTCGGCTTCTCCATAAACCTGCTGACGCTCTTGGCACTGGTGCTGGCGATCGGCCTCGTCGTCGACGACGCGATCATCGTCGTCGAGAACGTCAACCGCCATCTCGATGACGGCATGAAGCCGATCGAGGCCGCGATGGTCGCCGCGCGCGAGCTGGGCGGGCCGATCATCGCGATGACGATCGTTCTGATCTCGGTCTATGTGCCGATCGGTTTCCAGGCCGGCCTCACCGGCGCACTCTTCACCGAATTCGCCTTCACGCTCGTCGGCGCGGTGACGATTTCGGCGATCGTCGCCTTGACGCTCTCGCCGATGATGAGCTCGCGCCTGTTGAAGGCGCACACCAGCGAGGCTCATGGCTGGGAGGCGCGCCTCACCGCTTTCATCGACCGTAATTTCGACCGGCTGCGCAGGCGCTACGAGCGCTCGCTCCACGGCAGCCTCAATTTTTTGCCCGTGACCGCGGTCTTTGCCGTCATCGTCCTCGGTAGCATCTATTTCCTCTGGGGATTTTCGAAGGCGACCTTGGCGCCCGACGAGGATCAAGGCTTCATCATCGGCTTCCAGACGCCCGCACCCAATGCCACCTTGCAGCAGAAGCTGCTCTACACCCGGCAGCTCTACGGCATTTTCTCCGGCTATCCGGAAATGGAGCACGTCTTCCAGATCGACGCGCCGGGACAATCGCTGGCGGGCCTCAGTCTCAAGCCATGGGATCAGCGCAAGCGCACGGCGATTGAGCTGCAACCGATTCTGCAACAGGAGATCAACAACAAGGTCGCCGGCCAAAGGGTCGCGACCGCCTTGCCGCCATCGCTGCCAGGCGCCTTCGGCTTTCCGATCCAATTCGTGATCACCACCACCCAGCCTTTCGAGCAGCTTAACGAGGTTGCGCAGAACTTCCTGCAGGAAGCCCAGAAGAGCGGCAATTTCTTCTACGTCGATTCCGATCTGAAATTCGACCAGCCCGAATCCGAGGTCGTGATCGATCGCGACAAGACCGCGCTGCTCGGCTTGAAGATGAGCGACGTCGGCTCGGCGATGGCTTGGGCATTGGGCGGCGGCTACACCAACTATTTCAGCCTCGGCGGGCGCTCCTACAAAGTGATGCCGCAAGTCCAGCAATTTGCGCGGCTCAATCCCGACCAGCTGCTCGACTACTACATCAACACCGCGGATGGCTCGGCAATCCCGCTCTCGACCGTCGCGTCGATCCGGACGCGCACCGTGCCCGAGTCGCTGAACCACTTCCAGCAGCTCAATTCCGCCACGATCCAGGGCGTGAGCGTGCTCTCGACCGGCGACGCGCTCGCCTATCTGGAAGGGCTCGCACAGAAGCTCCTGCCGCCGGGCTATAACGTCGACTATGCCGGCCAGCTGCGTCAGTACGTCCAGGAATCGAGCGGGTTCCTTGCGACCTTCGGCTTTGCTCTGATCATCATCTTTCTCTCGCTCGCCGCCCTCTTTGAGAGCTTCCGCGATCCGGTGATCATCCTGATCTCGGTGCCGATGTCGATCGCCGGGGCGCTCATCTTCATCAGCCTCGGCGTCGGCGGTGCGACGCTCAACATCTATACCGAGGTCGGGCTGGTGACCTTGATGGGCCTCATCAGCAAGCACGGCATCCTGATCGTCGAATTCGCCAACGGGCTGCAGCACGAGGGGCGGTCGAAACGCGAGGCGATCGAAGAGGCCGCCGCGATCCGGCTCCGCCCCATCCTCATGACCACCGCCGCGATGGTGCTGGGCGTGCTGCCGCTGCTCACCGCGAGCGGCGCCGGCGCGGTCTCGCGCTTCAATATGGGGCTCGTCATCTGCACCGGCATTGCGATCGGTACGCTCTTCACCCTGTTCGTCGTCCCGGCGGTCTATCTGCTGATCGCCGCCGATCATTCGCGCCTCGCCGAAGAGCCTGGGACGACGCCTCAGGTCGTGACGGGGCACGATTGACCGGGCTATGATCCCCGCCGCGCGTGAGGTGAGGGAGAAAGGTGCATGGACCGATCAAAATTGCTGGCTGCCGCTCTATCGGTGGTTGGCGGGCTCGCTTGCGCCGCACATGCGCCCGCGGCGCAGGCGGGGCCGACGCTCGATAAGGTCAAGCAGCACGGCTATGTCACCTGCGGCGTCAATACCGGTTTGGCGGGCTTCTCGATGGCCGATCGCGAAGGCCACTATACGGGGCTCGACGTTGATACCTGCCGAGCCGTTGCCGCGGCCGTTCTCGGCGATGCAACCAAGACCAAATTCGTGCCGGCGACGGCGCAGCAGCGCTTTGCCCTGCTGCAATCGGGCGAGATCGATCTCCTGACCCGGAACACGACATGGACTTTGACGCGCGACGCGGATCTCGGCTTCAATTTTGCGCCCGTCACCTATTTCGACGGCCAGGGCTTCATGGTGGCAAAGAAGGCCGGCGTCAAAAGCGCGAAGGAGCTCGACGGCGCGACGGTCTGCGTCCAATCCGGGACGACCACCGAGCTCAACCTCGCCGATTATTTTCGCCGCAACAAGATCAGCTTCAAGCCGCTCGTCATCGAAAAGCTCGACGAGGCCGAGAACGCGTTCTTCTCCGGGCGTTGCGACGCCTATACCACCGATCGCTCGGGCCTTGCCGCCAGCCGTGCCGGCAAGGCCGCCAATCCCGCCGACTATGTCATTCTGCCGGAGGTAATTTCGAAAGAGCCGCTCGCGCCCGCCGTGCGCCATGGCGATGACGAGTGGTTCGATATTGTCAAATGGTCGGTTTTTGCCATGATCGACGCCGAGGAGGAGGGCGTTACCTCTGCCAATGTCGATGCGATGAAGAAGAGCGACGATCCTGAGGTCCAGCGCATGCTCGGCACCGTGCCCGGCATGGGCAAGTCGCTGCATATCGATGACAGCTGGGCCTACAACATCATCAAGCAGGTCGGGAACTACGGCGAGGTGTTCGATCGCAATGTCGGCAAGGATTCGCCGCTCAAGCTCGATCGCGGCCTCAACGCGCTCTGGACCAATGGCGGGCTGATGTATGCCATGCCGATCCGGTGATGTGTTGCCCTTTGCTGCAATTCGATTGTGCGGCCGTCGACAGGCTGAGCCTGTGGAGATGACGAATATGGCATCAGCCGAGGATGCCATTATCGGGATTCCTCATCCTCGGCGCGCCCCCGAGCGAAGCGAAGGGAAGCCGTCGCAGGACGCAGAAAGCTTGGGCTGCGGGAATCGGAACGCCGTTACGTGACGCTCGCCACGAAGCTCCGCACGCTCCTGCTTCAGGCGCTGGTGCTCGGCGTGATCATCGCGCTCGCCGCTTACCTCATTCACAACACGCTCGCCAATCTGGCGCGGCAAGGCATCGCCACCGGCTTTGCCTATCTC
>CAYMNX010000140.1:0-11496 GCA_964391905.1 uncultured Rhizobiaceae bacterium | reverse complement strand
GGATCTTGCGCCCGAAGGCCATGCCGGTCGCGAGCGCCGCCGGCGCGCTCTTCGCGGCGCGCACCACTTCCATCACGCGCATGATGGTCGCAGGCGCGAAGAAATGGAGCCCCAGCACGCTTTCGGGACGCTTCGTCGCGGCGGCGATGGCGTCGATATCGAGATAGGAGGTGTTGGTCGCGAGGATCGCATCGGGTCCGGCGATGCGGTCGAGGGCCTCGAACACCTCTTGCTTCAAGGCGAGATTCTCGATTACGGCTTCGATGACGAGATCGGC
Organism: uncultured Rhizobiaceae bacterium; assembly: GCA_964391905.1. GTDB lineage: Bacteria > Pseudomonadota > Alphaproteobacteria > ATCC43930 > CGMCC-115725 > CAIKMD01. Next base: position 11,219 of record CAYMNX010000140.1, on the reverse strand, counting down.
GCCCGCGGCATCGCCTATCGCAATCGATCCTTTGATGCGGCCGAGACGCTTCTCGATCTCGGCCGCCGCGGTGCCGCGCTTGGCGGCGCCTTCATAGTGGCGCTGCAGCGTCGCCCGGCTGCGCTCGAGCGCCTTGTCATCGGCCTCGATGATGGTCACGGGGTAGCCCGCATCGGCGCAGCAGACCGCGATCGCGCTGCCCATCGTACCGCCGCCGACGACCGCGACCGCTCGAATCTCGCGAACCGGCGCATCGGCGGAAATATGCGGGGTCTTGGCCGTGTCGCGTTCGGCGAAGAAGAGATGGCGCAGCGCCTTCGACTGGTGGCTCGCGACCGCGTCGGCAAAGAGTGTCGCCTCGCGCGCGAGCCCGTCGTCGAAGGGCAGAAGCGCGGCTTCGAGCGCGGCGATGCAGCTTTGGGGTGCGGTCAGCGCGCTTTTGCGCTTCTCGAGATCGGCGCGGGCGCGGGCGAAGAAATCAGGATCGGGGAGGGTGGGGGCAGGGAGGTCGCGCACGCGCTTCAAGGGCCGGCGCTCGCGCAAGAGCCGCTCGGCGAAAGCGATGGCGCCGGCCTTGAGCTCGCCCTCGATAACCGCGTCGATCAGCCCCTTTGCCAGCGCCGTTTGCGCCGAGATCGGATCGCCGCCGACGATCATCTCGAGTGCCAAGGGCAAGCCCACGAGCCGCGGCAGGCGCTGCGTGCCGCCGGCGCCGGGGATGAGGCCGATCTTCACCTCGGGCTGGCCGAGACGCGCTTCCGCCGTCGCAACGCGATAGTGGCAACCCATCGCCAGTTCGAGCCCGCCGCCCAGCGCGTGGCCATGAATGGCCGCGATGACCGGCTTTCTCGCCTGCTCCATCGCGGCGATAATGCTAGGGTTGAGCGGCTCGAGGCGCTTGCGATCGAACTCGCCGATATCGGCGCCGGCGATGAAGCCGCGCCCGGCGCCGACGAGAATGATGGCTTCGATCGCGTCGTCGTCGAGTGCGTCGTCGAGCGCCGCCTTGAGTGCCGAGCGCAGCGCATGACTTGTCGCATTGACGGGCGGATTGTCGAGCGTCAGAACCGCGATCGGGCCGATATCGTCGCGTTTGATCAGAACGTTGGGATTTTCCATCCGGTGGGCCCCGCCTTTTCCAGAGTTGTGCGGAGGCTTGAAGCGTGCCCCGATTTCTGTCAAGCAGGAGGCGTCAAATGCGTTGGCTTACGCGCGAGCACATTCGCCAGGGAGGAGTGAGGCGATGCGTCTTTATCGCCGCCATGGCTGTGCTTGTCGCGCTCGCGCCGCGGCTGGCCTCCGCGGAGGCGAAGCTCCTGACGTTGGGCGCCGCCTTGCCGCTAACGGGTTCGTCGGCGAGCCTCGGCCGGTATTTCCGCGACGGCTATCAGATCGCGGTCGACCGCATCAATGAGAAGGGCGGGCTGATGATCGGCGAGGACACCTATCGCCTCGCCTTGAAGCTTCTCGACAACCAGTCGGATAGCGCGCGCGATGCACCGCAATATACCGAGCTCGTCACCAAGGATCGAGTTGATTTCCTGCTCGGCCCCTATAGCAGCAGCGATACGCTCGAAGCCGCCGCCGTCGCCGAACGCCACCATGTACTCCTGGTCGAGGCGGGCGGCGCTTCCGGCGATATCTTCAGCCGCGGCTATCGCTACGTCTTCGGCATGATCCCGGCCGCGGAGAATTATTTCGCTTCGACGATCGAGATGATGGCGAAGCTCGACCCGCGGCCGCGCACCGTGGCGCTCATCGTCGCCGACGATCCTTTCGACGCCGCGGTCGGCGATGGCGCCCGTCGCCGTGCCGCGGCAGCGGGTTTCGATATCGTCCTCGATCTCGGCTATAGCAACCGTGAGGCGGATTTCGGCGCGCTTCTCGCGCAGGTGAGAGCGAAGGCGCCCGATGCGATTCTCTGGGGCGGGCACGAGGGCGCCGCGCGGCGCTTTTTGCGGGAGGCGAAACGCATGGATGTCAATCCGCGTTATCTCGCCTCCATGACCGTCAGCGTGCCCTCGGCCAGCTTTCGCGCTGCGCTCGGGAAGGACGCGGAATATGCCTTCGGCATGACGCCCTGGGTTCCGTCACCGCTGCTGCGCGATCGCTGGTTCGGCGACGGCCAGCAATTCACCCAAGCCTTTGAGCGGCGCTTCGGCTACGAGCCCGATTATCACGTCGCTGCCGCGGTCGCGGCGGTCGAGACCTTCGCCGCTGCGCTCGAGGCGGCGGCGACGACAGAGACGGACAAGGTGCGGGATATGATCGCCGCGCGCGAATCGGAGAGCCTTTACGCGACCACGCGCTTTGCGCCCAATGGCCAGATCGATCTCCCGCAGATCGTCGTCCAAGTGCAGGATGGTAAAATCGTGCCGATCTATACGGACCACTTCCTCAACAAGCCGCGCTATCCTGTCCCGGGCTGGAGCAGCCGAAACTAAGAACCTTCGATGGTGGTGGGATCGTTCATGCTGTTGGCGCAACTCCTGGTGAACGGCATTCTGCTCGGCGGGCTCTACGGTCTCATGGCCCTCGGCATGGCCCTCGTCTGGGGCGTGCTCAATATCGTCAATCTGGCGCATGGCGCGCTCATCATGTTGGGCGGCTACTGCACCTATTTCCTCTTCCGCGATGCGGGCCTCGATCCGTTTGCGGCCATTCCCTTCGCCATGGCCGCGATGTTCATTCTCGGCTATCTCTTGCAGCGCTGCGTCCTGAACCTCGTCATCCGCTCGGCGCAGCTCAACACGCTCTTGATTACCTTCGGTCTCGAGGTGGTGCTGACCTATCTCGCCCAGCTCGCCTTCAGCGCCGATTTCCGCACCATCAATCCGAGCTATGCCGGGGCCAATATCGACCTTCTCGGCGTGACCGTGCCGCTCGTGCGCTTGGGCGCGTTCATCATGGCGCTGCTGCTCGCGGCGGCGCTGTGGGTGGTGTTGATGCGGACACCCTTGGGCCGCGCCATCCGCGCGACGGCGCAAAATTTGGTCGCGGCGCGGCTCTACGGCGTCAACCCGGCGCAGCTCTATGCGATCACCTTCGGCCTCGGCGCCGCGCTCGCCGGCGCCGCGGGCGGGCTTTACGGCATGGTGTCGCAGGTGACGCCCTATATGGGCGCGGCGCTGACCGCCAAGTCCTTCGTCATCACCATCATGGGCGGGCTCGAGAATCCCTTCGGCATCGTGCTCGGCGGGCTGGTCATCGGCATCGCCGAGGCGCTCGCCGCGATCTATCTCGGCCCGACCTTCACCGATGCGATCAGCTTCGGCCTGCTCGTGCTCATCCTCGTGCTGCGCCCGGCGCGCAGCCTCGGAGCCGCGTGATGCGGCGCCTGTTGCTCCTCGCGCTCGCCGTCATCGCCTTGGCCGCGCTGCCGCTTCTCGGCGATGACGTGATGATTCAGTATGGCATCGACGCGCTGCTCTTTGCGACCGTGGCGCAGGCCTGGAACATCTTGGGCGGCTTCACGGGCTACGCCTCCTTCGGCAATTCCGCTTTTTACGGGCTCGGCACCTACGGCACCGCCATCGCGATGGCGCAGCTCCATCTCCCCTTCGCGGCGGGGCTCGCGCTCGGTGCGTTGCTCGCCGTGCTTTGTGCGGTGATTATTGGTCTGCCGATCCTGCGCTTGCGCGGACATTATTTCGCGATCGCGACCCTGGGCCTTTCGGCGACGCTCGCCGCGATCATCGCCAATCTCGATATTGCCGGACGCAATCTGGGCTTGATCCTGCCGCTGACGCGCAACGACCCGATGTTCTACGAGGCCGCGCTCGCCTTGCTGGTCGTCGCGACGCTGACGGTGGCATGGATCGCGAAAAGCCGCTTCGGCATGGGCCTCATCGCGATCCGCGAAGATGAGGACGCGGCGCGGGTCATGGGCGTCGACACGACGCTCTACAAGGTCGCGGCGCTGACGCTCTCGGCTTTCTTTACGGCGCTCGCCGGAGGCATTCACGCTTATTGGATCACCTTCATCGACCCCGGCAGCGCCTTCGACCTCACGCTCAATGTGCGCATGGTGATCATGGCGGTCTTCGGCGGCCCCGGCACCGTGCTGGGGCCGGTGATCGGGTCTTTCATCCTGACGATCGTCTACGACACGCTTGCCAGCAGCATCTCGACGGCGGCGGCGCTCCTCTTCGGCCTCGTCATCGTGCTCGCCGTCATCTTCATGCCGCGCGGCTTGTGGGATCTCGGCGCCGGGTTCCGCCAGATCGGCGCGCGCTACCTCTTGCAGAACGTGCGGATGCATCGCCTATGAGCGGCGCGGGCGAGGCGCCGATCCTCGAGGCGCGCGGCTTGACGCGCCATTTTCTCGGGCTCAAGGCCGTGAACGGCGTGAGCTTCGCTTTGCGCAAAGACGAGATCCTGGGCCTCATCGGGCCCAACGGCGCCGGCAAGACGACACTGATCAACCTCATCAGCGGCACCTTGCTGCTTGACGCGGGGGAGCTGCTGTTCGAGGAGCGGCGCATCGATCGCCTGTCGCCGCCGCGCCGCGCCCATCTCGGCATCAGCCGCACCTTTCAGGTGATGAAGCCCTTTCCGCGCCTTTCCGTGCTCGAGAATGTCACGGTCGGCGCCCTTTTCGGCTTTGGCGGGGGCGAGCGCAATCGCAAGCGCGCGCGCGAGCGGGCGCGCGAGGTCCTCGATTTCACCGGGCTCCTTCACCGCATCGACCAGCATGCCGATCAGCTCGGCGGGCCTGACCGCAAGCGGCTCGAATTGGCGAAGGCGCTGGCGATGCGGCCGAAGCTTTTGCTCTTGGACGAGGTCATGGCGGGGTTGACGCATGCCGAGGTAGACGAGGTCGTCGAAATCATCAAGAAGATCCGGGCGAGCGGCGTCAGCATTCTCGTCATCGAGCATGTCATGCGCGCCATCCGCAGCTTGAGCGATCGCATCCTGGTGCTCCATCACGGCGAGCCGATCGCCGAGGGCAAGCCCGAGACGGTGCTCGCGGATGCCCGCGTCATCGAGGCCTATTTGGGGAAGCGGCGCGCTTGAGCGACATCCTGCTCTCGGTCTCGCGTCTCTCCGCCGGCTATGGCGGGGCGCCCGTGCTGTTCGGGCTCGACGTCACCGTCCGGCGCGGCGAGATCGTCGCCCTCGTCGGCTCCAACGGCGCCGGCAAGACGACGCTCTTGCGCGCGATCTCGCGCGTGATCGCTGCGCGCGGCGCGATCGATTTCATCGGCCAGGATCTCCTGTCGATGTCGCCGGAGCAAGTCTTCGCCGCAGGGCTCGTGCAAGTGCCCGAGGGCCGGCAGCTCTTCCCGCGCATGTCGGTCGAGGAGAATCTGCGCATGGGCGCATTCCTGCGCCGCGACAAGGCGGCGGTCGCGCGCAGCCTCGATCGCCTCTACGAGACCTTTCCGATCCTCGGCCAGCGCCGCAAGCAGATGGCGGGCAGCCTCTCGGGCGGCGAGCAGCAGATGTGCGCGATGGCGCGCGCGTTGATGGCCGAGCCGAAGCTGCTCATGGTCGACGAAATGAGCCTGGGGCTCGCGCCGGTGATCGTCGATCAGCTCTTGGACATGCTCGCGGCGATCCGCGCCACGGGCGTGACGGTGCTGCTCGTCGAGCAGGATGTGTTCGCCGCGTTCAGTGTCGCCGATCGCGGCTACGTCCTCGAGACCGGCCATATCGTGCGCGAAGGGCCGGTCGCCGAGCTCGCGAGCGATCCCGAGTTGCGTCGCGCCTATCTTGGCACGGTGTAAGCGACGCTCTTATCTTCCCCCTTAGAGCGAGCTCATGGTCAAGACATCCGCCACCGCATACCGCGTCACGCGCGAGGCCTTGCGCCAAGGCCATGTGCATGCGGCGTTCAAATCGGCCGATCCGGCGGTCGAGCTTCTGACCGCGGCGGCGCATCGCCGCTCGGTCGAGAAGACGCTGCGCATCCGGCCGGACGGTGCCGGCGATGTCTGGCTTTTCACTTATGGCTCGCTGATGTGGAACCCGATGATCGATTTCGTCGAGAAGCGGGTAGCGACCATCAGCGGCTATCACCGGCGCTTCTGCCTCTGGACTCATATCTACCGCGGCTCGCCAGCGGATCCCGGCCTCGTTCTTGGCCTCGTTCCGGGCGGCAGCTGCCGCGGCGTCGTTTACCGCATCGCCGCTTCGGCCGCGCGCAAGGAGCTCGAGCTCGTGTGGCAGCGCGAGCTCATCAATGGTGGCTATCACCCGACCTGGCTTAGGACGGTCACCGCCGGCGGGCGCGGCTGGGCAATCGGCTTCGTCACGGATCGGCGCTTCGCGGATTACGCTGGCTTCCTTCCCGAAGAGGAGGTTGCCACGATCGTTGCCCGGGCGAAAGGCTATGCCGGCACCTGCGCTGCCTATCTTTTCGACACGGTGGCGCATCTCGATTCGCTCGGCATTCGCGACGAAGCGCTTTGGCGGGTCCGCGACCGGGTCAAGCAAATTATTGAAAAGGATCGATAAATTGCCTATCTAGGGGTTTCGCTCGATTCCCCATAAGATAGACGCGCAACCTAAGGAGCACAGATTTTGAGAAAGACGGCGCGATGAGCGCGAGCCAAGGGCCGAAGCGCCGGGTCGCGATCCTCGGATCGACGGGCTCGATTGGCTGCAATACGGTCGAGTTGCTGGCGGCCGATCCCGAGGCCTATGCGGTCGAGGCGTTGGTCGCGCAGAAGAACGCCGAGCGCCTGGCGGAGCAGGCGAGGAGCCTCAAGGCCAACTTCGCCGTCGTCGCCGACGAGAGCCAGTATCGCGTCTTGAAGGATGCGCTCGCCGGCACCGGCATCGAAGCGGCGGCCGGCACCGAAGCGGTGGTCGAGGCCGCGCGTCGGCCCGCGGATTGGGTGATGGCCGCGATCGTGGGGGCGGCGGGCTTGGCGCCGACCCTCGCCGCCGTCCGGCGCGGTGCGATCGTGGCGCTCGCCAATAAGGAGGTGCTTGTTTGCGCGGGCGAGCTTGTCACCGCCGAAGCGAAGGCGCATGGCGCGCGGCTCCTGCCGGTCGACAGCGAGCACAATGCGATCTTCCAGGTCTTCGCCGGCGATCAGCGCGCGGCGATCGAGAAAATCGTGCTGACCGCGAGCGGCGGTCCGTTCCGGCGTCTCTCGCTCGAGGAGATGTCGGGAAAGACGCCGGCGCAAGCCGTGGCTCACCCCAATTGGCGCATGGGCGCCAAGATCTCGGTCGATTCCGCGACCATGATGAACAAGGGCCTCGAGGTGATCGAGGCGCATCATCTCTTCGCTCTGCCGAGCGAGCAGCTCGACATCGTCGTCCATCCGCAATCGGTCGTGCATGGCCTCGTCTACTACACCGACGGCTCGGTGCTTGCGCAATTGGGCTCGCCCGATATGCGCACGCCGATCGCCAATGCGCTCGGCTGGCCCGACCGCATCCCGGCGCCGAGCCCGCGCCTCGATCTCGCCAAGCTCGCGCAGCTTACTTTCGAGGCGCCCGATCCGGCGCGCTTCCCGGCGCTGCGTCTCGCGCGCGCGGCGCTTGTCGCCGGCGGCGGTGCGCCGACCGTCCTCAACGCCGCCAATGAGATCGCGGTCGCCGCCTTCCTCGACGAGCGCATCGGTTTTCTCGATATCGCCGCAACGGTCGAGCGCTGCCTCGAGCGCCTGCCCGACCGTCGCATCGACAGCCTCGACGACGTCTACGCGCTCGACCGCGAGGCGCGTGCTGCGGCACGCCACGTCATCGGCGATGACCGGCGCCGCGTCGCGAGCGCCTGAGCGGGCCCGATCTTCGCGAACATGGCGAAGCTGTGCTTCGATGTGATTTGATTCCACCCTAAAAAGTCCTCTACTGCGCGTCATGGCCTCGTCAGAAAAACCCGCGCTCGTTACCGGCGCGTCCGGCTTCGTCGGCGCCGCGGTCGCGCGCGCGCTGCTGGCACAAGGGCGCAAGGTGCGCGTGCTGCTGCGGCCCAAAAGCGACCGTCGCAACATCGCGGGGCTCGATGTCGAGGAGCGCATCGGCTCGCTCGAGGAGGCGGCCTCGCTCAAAGCGGCGGTCGATGGTTGCGGCGCGCTTTATCACGTCGCCGCCGATTACCGGCTCTGGGTCCGCGACGAGAGCGCGATGATGAAGGCCAATGTCGAAGGGACGCGGCAATTGATGCTGGCGGCGCTCGATCGTCAAGTCGAGCGCGTCGTCTATACCAGCAGCGTTGCGACCTTGGGCCTGCCGAAGGATGGCGGCGTGGCCGACGAGACGACGCCGAGCACGCTCGCCGACATGATCGGGCCTTACAAGCGCTCGAAATTCATGGCCGAGGAGGTGGTGAAGGGGCTCGTCGCGGAGCGCCGATTGCCGGCGGTGATCGTCAATCCGTCGACGCCCGTCGGCCCGCGCGATGTGAAGCCGACGCCGACCGGGCGCATGATTCTCGAGGCGGCCTTGGGCCGCATGCCGGCCTTCGTCGATACCGGGCTCAACATCGTCCATGTCGACGACGTCGCCGCAGGCCATCTCCTCGCCGAGGAGAGGGGGCGCATCGGCGAGCGCTATATTCTCGGCGGCGAGGATTTGACGCTCGGCGAGATCCTGCGCCGGATCGCGCTGCTGACCGGGCGCAAGCCGCCGACCGTCAGCATTCCGATCCCGGCGATCTGGCCGATCGCCATTGGCGCCGAAGCTTGGGCGCGCGTCAGCGGCAAGGAGCCTTTCGTGACCTGCGACGGGTTGCGCATGGCGCGGAAGAAAATGTTCTTCTCCTCCGCCAGGGCCGAGCGCGACTTGGCCTATCGCGCGCGGCCGGCGCAGGAGGCGCTGGCCGATGCCGTCGCTTGGTTCAAATCCGCGGGGATGTGCGCGTGATGCTGGCGCTCGCGCTGCTTGTCCTCGCGATCTGGATCTATCTGCTCCTGGGGCGCGGCTTCTTCTGGTGGCTGGGGGAGCCTCGGGTCGCTGGCGTCCCCTTTCGTCACCCCCGCGCAAGCGGGGGTCCAGAGCCACGGGCGTCCCTGGATGCCCGCTTGCGCGGGCATGACGACCGTAATTCTTCGAGCATATCGCCTTCGACTTGGCCTCGTGTCGTCGCGGTCGTGCCGGCGCGCAACGAAGCGGCGGTCATCGGCGCGGCGATTGCCTCGCTGCTGGCGCAGGACTACCCTGGCGAATTCCGGGTCGTGCTGGTCGACGATCACAGCCATGACGGCACGGCGGAGGTGGCGCGCGCCGCCGCCGAAGGCCAGGACGATCGCCTCACCATCGTCGCCGCCCGCCCGCTGCCCTCGGGCTGGACCGGCAAGCTCTGGGCCTTGAGCGAAGGCGTGCGCCAAATCGCGTCGCCCCCCGATCTCTATCTCTTCACCGATGCCGATATCGCGCATCACCCGACGAATCTCAGCGAGCTCGTGACGCGGCTCGAGGGCGAAGGCCGCGACCTCGTCTCGCTGATGGTGAAGCTGCGCTGCGAGAGCTTCGCCGAGCGCTTCCTGATCCCGCCCTTCGTCTTCTTCTTCGCGCTCCTTTATCCCTTCGGCTGGTCGAACGATCCGCGGAAGCGCACGGCGGCCGCAGCCGGCGGCTGCATCCTCATGCGCCAGAGCGCCTATGAGCGGATCGGGGGCTATGCCGCGATCAAGGGCGCACTCATCGACGATTGCGCCCTGGCGCGCGAAGTGAAGCGCGGCGGCTCGATCTGGCTGGGCCTCTCGCAGCGGACGCGCAGCCTGCGGCCCTATCCACGCATTGCCGATATCTGGAATATGGTCGCGCGCACCGCCTATACGCAGCTCCATTACTCGCCGCTGCTCCTCGCCGGCACCACGCTCGGCATGGTCGTCACCTATCTCCTGCCGCCCTTGCTGCTGTTGGCGGGCGGCGGCGCGGCCGTCATCGGCGGGCTCACTTGGCTGGCGATGGCGGTTTCCTATATACCCATTCTGCGTTTCTACAACCTCTCCCTGCTGTGGTCGCCATTGCTTCCCGCGGCCGCTTTGGTCTATTTGGCGGCGACGATTGATTCGGCTTGGCGCTATTGGCGAGGTAGGGGCGGCGAGTGGAAAGGGCGGGTGCAATGGCAGAGCCGCTCCTAGCGGCGGTCGAGACGCCATCGGGCAAGGGACGGGGCGACGAGAATTTTCCCGTCGGCTCGTTCCTCATTCGCCGCGACTTGCGCGTCCATGTCCATGCCTTCTATCGCTTCGCCCGCAATGCCGATGACATTGCCGATAATCCGGCGCTTGCCGCGGCCGAGAAGGTACGCCGGCTCGATCGCATGGAGGCGGTGCTCGACGGCGCTGCGGGGGACGATTCGCCTGCCGCGGCCGCGATGCGCGAGAGCCTTCTCGCCACCGGCATGACGTTTCAGCACTGTCGCGACGTGCTGCGCGCCTTCCGCCTCGATGCGACCAAGCTGCGCTACAAGGATTGGGACGATCTCATGGAGTATTGCCGCTACTCCGCCTCGCCGGTCGGGCGGCAGCTGCTCGATCTCCATGGCGAAGACCGCGCGACCTGGCCGCCTTCCGATGCGCTCTGCAGCGCGCTTCAGGTGCTGAATCATCTCCAGGATTGCGCCGATGACTACCACGCGCTCGACCGCGTCTATCTGCCGCGCGATTGCCTCGCCGCCTGCGGCAGCCGGATTCAGGATCTCGATGCCCCGCAATCGACCGTCGGCATGCGGTGCGTGATCGACCATCTGCTCGATGGCACCGACGCGCTCATCGTGAAAGCGCGCGAGCTGCCGCTGCGTGTCAAGGCCCCGGGGCTCCGGCGCGAATGCGCCGTGATCGTCAACCTCGCCGAGCGTTTGTCGCGGCGGTTGCGCGACGGCGATCCGCTGGCGCGCCGCGTCAAGCTCACGAAGGGCGATTTCGCCGCGGCGTTGCTGGTGGGGCTGTGGCGCGGGCGATGAATGATTTCGACGGTGCCGGGCTGCGCAGCGCGATCCGCGACAAGGTCGCGGCGGCCGGCACGTCCTTCTACTGGGCGATGCGGCTTTTGCCCGAAGCGCGGCGCGGGGCGATGTATGCGATCTACGCCTTCTGTCGCGAGGTCGACGACATCGCCGACAACGAGGCGCCCGATGCGGAGAAGCGCGTTGCGCTCGACGAATGGCGCCGCGAGATCGATCGGATTTTCGCCGGCACGAGCAGCTTGCCTTTGGGCCGCGTTCTCGCCGAGGATGTCGCGCGCTTTCACCTCCGGCGCGAGGATTTCCTCGCCATCATCGACGGCATGGAGATGGATGCGCGCGAGACGAT